>JBOFJV010000337.1:0-5598 GCA_051657005.1 Legionella sp.
TACATGCGACACAATGGTTATGGACGTACAACAATGAACGTCCAAATACTGCTATTGGAGGAATTCCTCCAAGGCAGAAGTTGGCACTAGTTGCCTAATCCTCTACTTTTAGCTTCGGTTAAAAATGGGGGGATTACCAAAGGATTTGCCTTTTTAAAACCATCATCGCCTATTTCGTAAAGCACTGTATCGGTCTGGATTGCTACAACCGTCATCAATAATTTGGGGTCCAAATTCATGGCATCAAATACTTTATTATTGGTAACGCTAAAATCACAATAATAACTGTTCGTGAAAAAGCCTCTCGACATTTTTGCAACTTTTTGCCCGCTTTCAATATCGTAAATCGAAAAACTGGTTCCCCATAAATGCATCTCGGCTTTGACAGCCTGGCTGCTGGAGTTGGCTTGATAAATATAAAAGGTAGGAAAATAATAATGCAGATACTTATCGGTTGCACCCAATTCTTGATTCGTGTCATCGTAAATATTAAAACGAGCATGATCAACATGGTGTTCATAATCTACTTTAGTCAATTTTTTATTTTGAGCATCGAACAGCTCATACATCAATGGCAATTACCCTACGCGTAGCACTAAATTACCAACCGTTTTATTATCACTTTTAATCGTATAAAAAATACTGTAATTCATCCAAAATTGCTGAACATTAAATTGCTTGATATTAAATTCATCATGACTATGACTCATTGCACAGGCAGACATTGTGAATAAAATTATCGACGCAAATGATCTTATAAATTTCATACAAATCATCAAAAATTAAAGTATCGCTAATCTAATTATAGTGGTATGAAATGACAAATGAAATAGCAGTATTGTTGCGAGTGACTTATTCAAAAAAGCAGGGGAACGTCTTGAATATTGGTTCATCAAGATTCAAGCTCAAATACGACCATATCCTTGATACAGAATGACATTTTACATGTTATTGTGAAATTAATTGGATGATCAGTTCAACTGCATTGTCCAGATTAAATTGCTGTGCTTCACCTGAGGCTCGATTTTTATATTCAACACAATTTTGCTCCATATTTCGCTCACTGACTACTAAACGATGAGGAATACCAATTAAATCATGATCGGCAAATAATACCCCTGCTCGTTCATTGCGATCATCGATTAATACGTCGACTCCTAAACTTTTAAATCGCTCATACAAAGCATCAGCCTGCTTTTTAACCGTTTCTGATCGATGTCCGTTTAAAGGAATGATGACGAGCTGAAATGGAGCGATGTTTTGTGGCCAGAGAATACCATGTTCATCATGGTGTTGTTCGATGGCTGCGGCAACCACACGTGTGATACCTAAACCATAACAACCCATTAACATCGTTTCCAATTGTCCTTGTTCATTAATCACTGCAGCATTCATGGCCTTAGCGTATTTATCGCCTAACTGAAAAACATGGCCTACTTCAATACCACGACAAGAGGATAAAACGCCTTTCCCATCTGGACTGACATCGCCTTCTTTTACATTACGTAAGTCATATTCGTAGTATTCTTGTATGTCTTTATCCCATGCTGCATGTTGATAATGTTTATCTGCCTGGTTTGCGCCACAAATAAAAGAATCCATAGCCAATGCATGGTAATCAGCAATGACCGGAATGGGTAAGTTTACAGGTCCTAATGATCCTATAGGGACATTTAAGGTTTTTAAAACGGTTTCTTCATCTACAAATTGCAATGGAGAATTAATTAAAGGATGTTTTATGGCTTTCACTTCATTCAATTCGTCATCGCCGCGTAATACTAAGGCAACTAAAGGATGTTCTTTCCCTTTGACAATTAAGGTTTTGACGGTTTGATTGCTGGTTACGTTTAAAAATGTTGCGATTTCAGCAATCGTTTTTTGATTCGGTGTGTCAACGAGAACGATTTTTTGAGTCGTTGGTGTTGCTTTAGCCGGTTTGAGACTGGTCGCTTGTTCAATATTTGCAGCATAGTCACGCTGATCACTGTAGAATATTAAGTCTTCACCAGAGTCAGCAAGTACTTGAAATTCGTGTGAGGCAGAGCCACCAATTGCTCCAGTATCTGCTTCTACAGCACGATATTGAAGTCCAATGCGATCGAAGATACGGCAATACGCTTGATACATATCTTTATAAGTAGCTTGTAAACTTTCCAAAGTTAAATGAAATGAATAAGCATCTTTCATAATGAATTCACGTGCTCGCATTACTCCAAAGCGTGGTCTGATCTCGTCGCGGAATTTGGTTTGAATTTGATAGAAGCTTGCAGGCAATTGTTTATAGGATTGTAATTCATTACGCATGATATCGGTAATGACTTCCTCATGAGTAGGGCCAAAACAGTATTCCCTGTTATTAGAATCTTTCATGGTGAGCAGCTGACCGCCAAAAGTCTCCCAACGTCCAGTTTCTTGCCATAACTCAGCTGGTTGTACTGCGGGCATCAGTAATTCCAGTGAGTGGATGCGATTCATTTCTTCACGGACAATTTGCTCTACTTTGCGTAATACTTTTAAACCAAGTGGCATCCATGTATAAAGGCCTGAGCCCAGTTTGCGAATCATGCCGGTTCTCAGCATTAATTGATGAGAGACAATTTCCGCATCACTTGGTGTTTCTTTAAGTGTTGCTATAAACCATTGAGATACACGCATTTCAGCTCCTGATTTTAATTCTTTAATGGTGAAGCATTATAGAGGAAGTAAAAGCGGTTTGGAAATACCGCTCTGGTTATACAGAGTGTAAAATGCTTCTAGCGTGTTTGAGCGTGTCGAAAATCTACGCTCTTGGCTCAAAAGGTTCGATTTTCGGTGCTTGGTGAACCTTTTGAGCTCAAGCGAGTGATTTAGAGATGGATCTTTGCTTCTTTCAATAAGGCATTTAATTTAGAGGATAAATGCTCATTATTTTCCCCAGCCAGCTGGCTCAGATCGTGAGCATAATCTTTATATTGAACTTTACCCGTTTGGACATCATAAACAGCACCAACCATAGCAATTTCGTTTTTCTCGATCATCTCCTGTAAAATGGGACTTTGCTCGTAAATGTTTTGCATGGTATTTGCTACATTGAGTTCCGTTACATGATTGACGAAGGTGGTATTTTTACTGTGGCGATTGTCTGTGGTTTCCTGTTCCGCATTAATAGCCGGTTTTATTTTATTTAATAGCTCCGTAATATGACCTATTTTAACGCCATCACAAGCTGATTGAATTGCACCACAACGGGTATGGCCTAAAATGATGATCAGTTTAACACCAACCACATTACAGGCATATTCAATACTCGCAAGAACGTCATTATTAATCACGTTGCCGGCAACGCGGACGCAGAATATGTCCCCCAAACTCATGTCAAAAATGGTTTCAACAGGTACTCTTGAATCAATGCAACCAAGTACAATCGCAATGGGATGCTGGGCTTTGGCAGTAAGTTTGATATCCAATTCATTGGAGCGATGAATAGGATTATTGTTCAAGAAACGTTGATTCCCTTCATGTAAAATATTTAATACTTCTGCCGGCGAGCGATTCGACTGCACGTCGTAGGTTGTCACGTTGATAAAATCAATGTAATTATGAATTTTATAATGTTCTTTAAAGCCAGTGAGATTCAAGGAAATTTTTTTATTAGGAGCTTGTTCTTCTTTGAACTCCTTTAATAATTCTGAAATTTCCTTATCTATATACTGAGTATAACGTGCATCAATAATTAATTGCGATTCTTTAGGTATCGAATTCAGTTCAGCAACAAGTGCAGCTTTATTAAGAAAGGTCATTTGTTGTGGCAGTATTAAACGATTAATCACTCCTGTAGGATGAAGCTCTTTAATAATATCAATTCGAGCCTGACTGTTTGACTTTAGAATGTAGAATAAGCTTACTGCTAATCCAATTAAAATACCGGTCAACAGGTTGAAGGCAATAATACCAAATACTGTCGCTATAAATGGAATAAAGCGATCACTTCCTTGAGCATAAATGGCTCGATAAATAGAAGGTTTATTGAGCTTGTAACCTGTGTAGATCAAAATTGCAGCTAACGATGACAAGGGTATTTTATTTAAGGTGCCAGGGATCAGCATTACTGCAAATAAGATGAAAAGACCGTGTAAAATGGTGGACAATTTACTTATAGAACCAGCCTGGATATTAATCGATGTTCTGACAATGACCGAAGTAATTGGGATACCACCAATTAAGCCCGCAGTCATGTTGCCTACTCCTTGAGCAACTAACTCACGGTTCGAAGAGGGGTGACGTCTTTTTTTATCCAGTCTTTCACCAGCTGTGAAATTCAGCAAGGTCTCAAGAGAGGCGACAATACAGATAATGAATGCATAAAGATAAACTTTGGGATTAGTCCATGAAGCCCAATTAGGATATTCGAGTTTGTTATAAAGCTCATGGAAACTGTTCGTTTTGGGAATATTCACCAATTGGGGTGAGTCTTGAATCAAAGCGGAATCAGTCCATAAGAATACTTCATTGAATAATACACCTAAAATCACCACGATAATGGGGGCAGGTATTTCCTTAAGTATTTTATTTTTTGTGTGATCAAAATAAATTAAAGTGGCTAGGGAAAATGCAGTAATTAGAATGGCCCCGGAGTTGAGATGGTGATATAAAGCCAGGATAGGGCTTAGCGTAATTTCTTCAGTGGTTTCCAATAAATGAGTTTTCAGCTCATTGAAATCTGCTGACAAGGTAAATGCAAGAGGTAATTGTTTGATGATTAATAAGATACCAATGGCGCAAAGCAGTCCCTGTACCACGTTTGACGGGACGTAGTCTGCTACAAATCCCGCTCTGATACTTCCTATCAGAATTTGTAATACCCCTGCAAGCATTAATGCGAGTAAAAATGAGTTGAAATCCCCAAGATGGGCAATGGAGGCGACAACTACAGTAGCCATGCCAGCTGCCGGTCCGCTGACGCTTACGTGTGAGCCACTTAGGTAACCAACAATCACCCCACCGATGACTCCACTTAAAATTCCTGAAAAAAGTGGCGCACCTGATGCTAAGGCAATACCGAGACATAAAGGGATAGCAACGAGAAATACTACTATGGCTGCAACAAAGTCAAATTTCAAATACCTTTTGGTATAAATTCGAAATTTACGCGAGTCAACGGTTGTATTTGAAAACATAAACGAGTTCCTATATTAGCAAGTTCATAAGGTTTAGGAGTTATTCACAGTGCATTTTGAAATGCCTCCTAATTTTAGACTAAAGTGATATTTAATAAAACAAAAATGTTACAAAAATGTTATAAAAACGGTAACTACTCACCCCTATACGCCACTGCGTGTCGTACAGGGGTGAACGAACTATATTTAGAAAAAAATTGAAGTGCGCCACGAAAGTGCACGACTGCTAGTAGCTGAAAGTGCTACCGGGAAAGCGCGACCGAGCGCATTTCGTACTTAGCCTTTGGCTGTATGTGGTAACGCGTATGGTTAATCGTAGGCAAAGGAAGTTGTAAGCCGTAAGCCGCAAGGTTGAAGTGATTGAGCTCCGTTAAGTTTAGTATGAGAGGTGGCCCATGGTCTTTTGATACCTGAAGGCAACAGTGAATGAGATAATAAATCG
>JBOFJV010000338.1:0-1869 GCA_051657005.1 Legionella sp.
GGTACAAACACTACATGGTATTTACAGTCTTATTTCGAGTGACTTAAACTCTCATACGATGATGTTGTCATAATTACTCTCCTGTGAAACCGTCAAGTCCACAGCTGTATTTTGACATAATCGTCACTAAATATGAAGGATAAGCCTTGAGAGTCTCACTAGTCAAACTAGTGGTTTACCTGTCTTAAAATTATTAATGTACGCGTCCAATTGAGTCGAAAGACGCATTGATTCGTGAATACAAATAACCCCTTTTAATAATGCTTTTTTTTCCTGTAAATTTTTTATTTCTTGATCCCAACTCATGTCACTCTGATGTCCAATTACAGCTTTGCGAACCCTTTCATGAGACTCTTCGTAAGAGGGCAGAGCTTCATTAAGCAAATGGCTTAACTGATTATAAAATGTTAAAAATTATTGTTCTTTAGAGAGAGCCATTTTTTCCGCAATATGCTTGTACTTATTTGTTTGCAGCCAACGAATAAATATCTCTTGCTTGCTTGGGGTTATACGCATCTAAGAAATGGATTCTTCAAATTCAGACCGAAGTGGGAGACGTGCAAAGCACCGTGATCTCTCAGCAAATAAATCATTTGTGCGCTTAATTGCAAAATCAATTGACGTCTCTAATTGAAGAAGCTTTGCAAACAGATCTTCGACATTAGTGTCGACTAAAGAAAAATGTAATGCTTTAGTAACATGGCTAATCTGGTCCACCAATGCATCTTTCTCGTTTTCACTAAGAAGCACATTGCCATTCAGTTCCAATAGCGTCTTAAACCCTTGAGACTCCTCAATCGATTTTTGTTTTTGTCCTATTGTTGCTTCCACTTCTTGATGGATTTGTACTATATCTCCCAACTCAAGATCCTTTTCACTTTCAGAGGACTCTATAATAGGAGCGATTAACTGGATCATCTCTTTGGCAAAATCAGACTTGTTTTCTTTTAACTGATTATGTAACGCCGCAAGCCGTTTTCTCATTTTCTGCATTTTAAAATGAGTTTCTGCTTGTATTTCTTCGTCTATTTTTTTATCCACCTGATCGATTTGACCTATAAAGCGATTAGCCATTTCTTGAAAGTGATAAAACGAATTAACAAAGCCAAAATAGTCTTCTGGTGAACACGTTTTTGAATGCTGCATTTCTACTATTGGATCATTAATTGTTGTCTTAACACTCATTTTTATTGTTTCAAGCTCTCGTATTAAGATCCAGACGTATTCTCTAATGGATTGAATGTTTTTTTGATGCGTTTCATCTTGAGATTCTAAGCCATCGGATTTCCTGGCTAAAAACTTAAGCTTTTCGGTTAATTTAGAATAAGTTTCTTTAACGTTTTCTTGAATGCTCAATAAGTTATTTGTTGAAATTTCACTAGGATAGAACTCCATCTGAATTTTTTCAGTTCCGAATCCATTGCCTGAATTCTTGGAAGATGACCTTTTATTATTTCTTCTTGTTTTGCTAGCTGCTGAACAGACTCTTCATAATTTTTAGAACTTTTTGCTATGCGCGACATAAGATGTTTTGAAATAGTAATCTCGTGATCTAATTCCGATATTGCAGCCGCCCTACTTGCTAAAAGCTCTTTTGCTCTTGGGTGCACCCACCTAATGAACGATACTTATTCGCAAAAGGTTCAGTGAATTGCTTTAGATTCTTTTCTGCAGCCACAAGCACGTCATGTCGGTTCATCTGTCGTTGCAAGCGATTGGTTAATTGGTTTATTTAGCTGGTAGAGTTAACCAGTCACCTGGCCAACCCCCCATTTAGAACCCATCGTGCCCTACTACGGCAATGGGCTCAAGACAATTTCATTACATACTCATACCTTATCAATCAGAACAATCGGTGCATTATTTTTG
>JBOFJV010000339.1:0-2140 GCA_051657005.1 Legionella sp.
CAGTTATTTACAAACTATGCAAAATAAGGGAATAAATCCTTTGGTTGCTGTAGCTATGGCATTGAACAATCAACGTTAGAGTACAGTTTCTTTCACCCCTGTACGTCACGCAGTGGCGTATAGGGGTGAGTAGTTACCAGTTTCCGAAGCTATTGGATACATCAAAGGAAAAAGTGCTATTGCGGTTGCGCGACAATTTGGTGGCAGGAAAATGAATTTTAACGGCGAGCGCTTCTGGGCTCGTGGCTATGCTGTTTCTACCGTGGGTTTTGAGGAATATAAACTTAGGGAATATATTCAAAATCAGGAGCAGCTCGATAAAACGAGCGGTGCGGATGAGAAAGGTAATTTTTAAAGTTAGTTTCAACTAATCGCCGGCAGCCATTGGGGCTGCTCACCACCGTCAAGCCACCTGCTTTGCGGGTGCGGTCTGACTTTTGCCATACAATTAATTTGCTCCAATACTCGGCAACACCTGAAAAGTTAGACCGTTTAGTATTCAATGAAGCCAAAACATGATCAACATGCTGTTGCATTAATTGTGGATTACTCAGAATCTCCTCAAGATCTGCCTTACTAATAGTCATTATGGCATCCTAAATGTAACTAATTATTTAATCGCCCAATCTTATAATAACTATTTGTTCATGGCAATTAAGAGTAGGGTTATTTTCTGGACGTGATATAAAGCCTGGATATATCCGACAATACATATCCATCGTCACCGCGCGAGATGGATCCGGCTCATTCTCAAATTTATCTCTGTAATGAGTGAAATAATTTCTTGATGTTCTTAAAGATAAGATGCGTATCTAACTTCAATCTAAAATAATGGGTTCAATGTTAAGTTCTACATCATAATGTTCTTTAATTTGCGATTGAATCCACTCAGCAAACGCTAATAATTCTGCTTGATAAGCACCGCCATAATTTACCATAACCAATGCATGCTCCTGGTAAATGCCAACATTGCCTTGTCTTAATCCCTTCAGACCCAAACTATCAATCAGCCATCCTGCTGATACTTTAATTTTCTCGGGATCAAGTGTGGGGAACGTCGGTAAATTAGGATATTGACTACTTAATTTCTGCGCCATTTTCTTTGGTATAATAGGATTATGAAAAAAACTACCTGCATTACCTAGCTCGTCTGGGTCAGGTAATTTACTTTGACGAATACTAATGATTATATTACGCAAATCAGACGGTGTTTGATTAGTGAAAGATGAAAGTCTTTGTGCAACATCACCGTAATTAGCATTAAGATTAGGCTGCGTTAATAAAGTAAAACTGACGCTAATAACTATAAAACGCGAATTATTTTTAAAAAAACTGTTTCGATAACTAAATTGACATTCGCTGTTGCTAAAACGAATCAGTTTTGCAGTCTGCAGATCATATACCAAAACCTCTTTGATAAAATCTTTAACCTCAATTCCGTACGCTCCAATATTTTGAATTGGCGCGGCACCCACCGTGCCCGGGATTAAGCTTAAATTTTCTAAACCAAAAGCACCATGAGTATTACAATAAGCCACAAAAGCATCCCAGTTCTCACCTGCCATTGCCGTAACAATCTGTTCTTGTCCAACTTTAGTAATTGTAATACCACGTAACTCATTATGAATAACTAAGCCTTGATATTGGATGGGTATAATTAAATTACTCCCGCCTCCAAAGATAAAGAACTTAGAGAAATTGGAAATAATTTCTCTAAGCTCATCTAATTGCTCGACTTGATTTAAGACAACATAATGAGACGCAGTTGATTTTAAGTGCAATGTATTTAAGGGAGTTAAATCAATATCGTTTAGAATATTCAGCATCGGCTGCCAATCAGTTGAGTATTAATTATTTATTATCGCGAATTTTATTTGGAGGCACAATATCAGGATAAATTTCATTCCCCAATCGTAACTACTCACCCCTATACGCCACTGCGTGTCGTACAGGGGTGAACGAACTATATTTAGAAAAAAATTGAAAAAATCAAAAAAATCGAAAAATACTTGACATGTTTTTTTGTGTTAAATTTCAAAATTCACTGAACGGCCCAAAATCTGCATTAGAAGCACCCTTGCAGATCCACCAAGATCATAAAAGCCTCGAAGGGGAAAGAAACGCTGTCGTGACAAAAGAT
>JBOFJV010000340.1:0-9675 GCA_051657005.1 Legionella sp.
CAGTTATTTACAAACTATGCAAAATAAGGGAATAAATCCTTTGGTTGCTGTAGCTATGGCATTGAACAATCAACGTTAGAGTACAGTTTCTTTCACCCCTGTACGTCACGCAGTGGCGTATAGGGGTGAGTAGTTACAATCCATTTTAATCAAATTGCATTTAAACGGCTTAATCGCAGGCATTGAACCAACACAAAGACTAGCTCACTGGATGAGTCATGGAACAATTTTTGAAGCCATTTCTGCATCAGTCACTTATTGGCAGGGGATGGTTGCAGGAGGCAATCTGGATAAATTTTTTGTGGAGGCCATTAATATACTCAAGGAAGATCCAGCAGAAATTGCGATTAGTGCCTCATTAGCACTTGGCCTAGGTTACAGTTTAACCAAAGTAATTCCATCTTTAGGAAATTAAATGGGGGATTTTCCTTATACTAATTATGCTGCTTTGGGAGGAAAAGGAGGTGCTGCAATTTATGATACGATCATGCATCACGGTGATGATTGGTTCCTTGGCACCTGTAAATGGATATGCAACTTCTTCGTTACATTAGGGAAAATATGCATTGCCCCATTCTTCGAAGGCTATTACTATGGATTTCATGATGGGTTCTTTAGAGGATGGCAGAAAAGCGGTGTACTTCTCAAAAATACAAGCAAACACATTTTAGCAGCAGTTATTGATTTGATACTCGCGATACTCACCATTCCACTTCTCGAAGTAAGTGCTCTTGTTATCTATGTTTCCTTTCACGGAATGAGGACTTTAATCACTAAAACACTTGCCGTTTTAGGTAATATAAGTCCTATAGGAGAACTCTTAATCAGCTTTTCTACAAGACCACCATTAGATAATTTACTCGCCGGTTTCAGATTCCCCCCCTCTATGGATTTAGTTGGACTTTAGGACATTTCTCCGATAATCGATTGTTAAATTTCTTGATAAATCTGTGGCGTTTTCTTTTTTTACCCCCGTTACAACTTATAAAAAATCTCCTCATCTTGCCGATTATTGATTTTATTTCCTTTACAGTACGCCTGAGTATTATCGTTTTTAATCAGGTAACGCGAATCATTGCTTATGCATTAGGAAACATCATCTGTACTATTGGTGAGGTATGGGATAATTCTATAGGTGCAGTATTTACATCAAGCGCACGAGGAATCACCATTGCATGCAATTGGATGGATGATCAAGCCAGTGCACTAAAACATACTTTTCTATCCTTTATAGAAAGCCAACGAGGTCATTTATATCATTGGGCTTTTGCACAAGAAGATCTTAAATCGCATATAACCGTTGATGACGCAGAATATTATTACAGAGATCCCAGACGTTATGAACTAATCCCCCATTCAAACAGCCATTGTTTATTGCAAACACTTTTGGATAATGGCGCTGATTCAACACCTTCAGAAGTAAAACACAGCCCCATGCCTCACTACTCTCCTTTATTTAAAGAGGCCAAAATCATGCCCCAACAAAAAATGCCTTCCCCTAATGAGACAATTAGCTGTACTATTTAGTCTATATCTGTTTGATCATGAGTTATTTGATGCTTTATTGACCAAAATTGTATATAATTTAAATAAGATGAAGTCATGAGGTACTCGATGTCTACTTCAAAAGTATCTATAGATGAGCCAATCACTGTATCGCAACATGAAATCGATCTGCTTACTAAAAAGCTAAATGATCGGATCACTTCGAAAATGCAAGAAGGAGATCTTACATTTACTCAAGAAAAAGTTGAGCCTCTTCAAGACTCTCTTTCTTCCTCTGCTCCCCAAAAAACAGAAGAGCTAACTAGCGAAGGTGAAGGACCTAGACCTACTACAATTGATCTCAGTCATTTTGGACTTCGCAATCCAGATGATCTCAGAGTCTTTTTATTATCCCCCGCTGGAGTAGAGGTTACAAATGAAATAGCTACTGAAGTAGTGCATGAACGAGCAGCAGAAGAAATACATCAAATGCAAATTCAAGAAGAGCTCATCATGGAAGAGCGAAGAAGAGGCATGCTGTTTCGTTGGTTGATGGAAGATGATAAGGAATCAAAAAAAGCACAAGATGAGTTAATCGATATGCAAGAGAAAGCCCTCCAGGAAAAGGCAGCGACTCCTGCACAAACAGCTCTTAAAACCGATAAAAAACCAAGTAACACCTATTCTGGCTATATGGATGCTCTGAAAAAGCGTGAAACAGAACTGGATAACCGTTCTCAAAAGTTAGCAACAGAAGGAAAGCAACTTACCGAAAAGCATGATACTTATAACAAGAACTTTGATGAATTTTATTCATCAGCTCAAAAGTACGAAAAGATAACTACGACAAAAGGCGATATACAGAAAGAAATTAAAAAACTTCAAAAGGAAGCCGATGACCTTGCTGACCAAATAAGTAATACAGGTGATGATGAACAAGCCTATAGGTTAGGACATCAACTCAATGCAGTGAGTTTTAAAATAGCGAACTTGGAAGACTTACTCGCCAGGAAAACAGGCGATAAGAAGTTTGTTGATGCAGAAGGAAAAGCAGCTTCATTTAAAAACGCTGCGTTTATTATTCCTAAAAACCAACAAATTAAAAAAGTCGGTAACGAGTATTTTCTTTTGGAAAAAGGACAAAACTGGGACAAGATGTCAGCCGGTGACAAAAAGAAGGCAAAAGCAGCATATCAGAAAGCAAAAGACGACATCAGAGTAGTAAGAGATGTCGTTAATGATGTGAATAAGCAAGAATTAGATGCCCACGAAACACAGGTAGCACAACATAAAACCGAACGTCTTCTAATCCAACAAGAAAAAAATGTAATGTTGCAAGCCCAAGCAAAAAATGCAAATGCTAAATCCATGGATAACCCCATACCTTTAGGGGAACCAAATCCAACTCAAGTAGGATTTAGTCCTGGGCTAAGTTTAGTCACTCCATCAAAGTCTACATCACAAAAAAACCTTACAATAACGCCTACCCCTACACCTGTTTTTAAGGCAGGCTTTATACGCACAGAATTTGAAAAGCAACCCGCTAAAACTTGGGGCAATTTATTCAAGGTTGTAGACAATATTTCGTCTCCCGCAGCCAAAAAAGAAGCTGAAAAATATTTACTTGATAAAGGTAAAGATCAATTGATGAAGGATGGCAAGCTTAGCGCTTGGGACAAGCTGAATGTGACTGCAGAAAAAATTAAAGAATGGATAAAAAATGCTCCCGTTCCTGATGAAACCATGCGTGACTTTATCCAGCATATGGAAACCTTTGGAAAAAATGCCTATGAAGTAGGTGACCAACCTAGTCCTCTGGAACAACAAAAACAATCATTTGAAGAAGTGCATGATACAAACCCAGCTCCTTCAGCATAAATTTATCGCTTACCCTGGATGATATTTTTTTCGTTCATGGGAACATTCAATCTATCTCTTTTATGTGGCTAAGGATTTTTTCAAAAGACGATGGTTTTAATATCTCCCTACTCATTGCATCATTTCCGTTAAAAAGCGTATTTCTAATTTATTCCAATAATAATCACTAATTTACTTGCCAATACAAGCTAACTCTTCTAACATTAACTTTGGTAACTTAACCCATTTGCAACAAAATTTACTAAAAATTATACCTCACTGGCGGAATTCACTATGATCTTAGATAAATTACTGGGCAAGCAAACTGTAATCATATCACTGGATGTAGATAATTTTTTATTTGAGCGCTTAGAGCAAATTAAAAAAGCAGGATTTAGCTTAATAGAAATTAATTCCACCGATCACACTTTGCTGGCTCAAGCAATCGCTCATTACCCCTCCATAAATATTGGTGCGGGTGGGATCATTGATACCCAACAACTTGAAAATTGTTATCAAGCTGGAGTGCATTTTGTAACTAGCCCAGGCTATTTACCTGCCATCGCCCATACGGCTAGCGTTTACTCTCTTAATTACCTCCCTGGAGTAGCAACCATTTCAGAAGCAATGGCAGCAATGAGTTTGGGGTATATGCATGTACGTCCGTTTCCGGCGGATTTAGCTTTTTGTACTTTATTGAATAAGTGCCTTCCTAACTTAAGACTATTTCCTGCAGAAATTGAATGGGAAGAAACGGAGCATTTCCTAAACTTACCGGACGTAGCAGCAGTGAGCATTCATAATCCTGATACAAAGCAGTTAAACGCACTTACAACCAGTATTTTGGCATAGAAACGTGCATCAGAAATAACATTCCATTTGTTAAGCGTTCATGTAATGGCGTCAACTAAAGAAAAAATGGCGCTGTATCGTAGCCTGGGTGCAACGCAGCGGAACCTGGTTATTGATTTGATCAGCAACCCGGGTTTCGCTACGCTGCACCATGGCTACAAGCACCGTTTAAATTGACGCCTGTGCGTGAACGATTATGGGCAAATCCAAATCAATATTTTATTGTTTATTCACAAACAGATCCAAGATAAAAAATCCCGCTCCAATGCAAATTGCACTGTCTGCAACATTAAAGGTGGCAAAATGATGGTGCTTATAATAAATATCAATAAAATCAATAACATAGCCATGGAAAGCTCTATCAATTAAGTTACCTGCAGCACCTCCAAGAATCAAGCTGATACCTGCTGAAAGTAAACGCAATTGATGTGCCGTTCGATACAACCAAATCGCAAGCATAATACTTACTATCAAACTAAATCCGGCAAAGAACCAGCGATGCCAACCTCCAGCGCCACTTAAAAAACTAAAAGCAGCACCGGTATTATAAGCTAAGGTAATATTAAACATTGGAAAAATGGGTACAGGTTTATACGGAGTTAAAAGAACACCTGCCAAGTACTTACTTGCCTGATCAAGGACAACGATCACAAAGCTCAGTGTAAACCAATGCCATTTCTTCATATAAATTGTCTATCTTCCTCTTGGCCACTGATATTACCCACGCAGCGTAGGCATAAGTCAGGATGTCGAGCATCTTGCCCCACATCATGACGTCTGTGCCAACAACGCGCACATTTCTCATGAGTACTGGCTGAAACGGCAATAGAAACACCATAATCCGTAGGTGCTAATCCTGTTGGAGCGGAACTGATTGGCTGAACTGTAGCATCGGATGTGATTAACAAAAAGCGTAGCTCTTCACCCAAACGTGTAAGCTTGGGTAAAACTTTATGATCAGCATATAAAGTAACTTCAGCAGCTAATGCCGAGCCTATTTCCCCTTTTTGCCGTGTTTCTTCCAAAGCTTTATTGACTTCATCACGAATGAAATGCAACTCATCCCAATCGTTCATATTCACCGCATCAACTTTTGGCCAAGCATCATACCAAAGCTCAGTAAAGATTGATTCTTGATTGTAGCCTGGTATATCACGACTTATTTCTTCTGCAGTAAAAGACAATATAGGCGCTAACCAAAGTGTAAATGCGCGCATAATATGATACATCGCAGTTTGGCAAGAGCGTCTTGCTTTACTTTGTTTTGCGGTGGTGTACTGTCTGTCTTTAATTAAATCAAGATAAAAACTGCCCATATCCACTGCACAGAAATTATGAATTTTCTGGTAAATCACATGAAATTGAAAACTTTCATAAGCCTCAATAATTTCTTCTTGCAACAGCTGAGTGCGTTTTAATGCCCATTTATCTAACTCTAAAAGTTCTTTTGCATCGACACAATCGACTTCTGGATTGAAATCAAATAAATTCGCCAATAGAAAACGCGCTGTATTACGAATTCTTCGATAAGCATCTGCATTACGCTTGATAATTTCATCAGAAATGCTGACTTCATGTCGGTAATCAGTAGAAGCAACCCAGAGACGTAAAATGTCGGCGCCATGCTGATTTACAAGCTGATCCAATGCGACATAATTTCCTTTCGATTTAGAAAGCTTTTTCCCTTCCGCATCTACAGTATAGCCATGAGTTAATACCGTTTTATAAGGAGCGACACCCTGCATTGCAACAGAAGTTGTTAATGAAGAATTAAACCATCCTCGATGCTGATCCGAACCCTCAAAATAAACATCAGCAGGAAAAGCAAGCCCTTTATTTTGCTGTAAAACACAGAAATGCGTTACGCCCGAATCAAACCATACGTCCATGGTGTCATTAATTTTATCGTAAAACTCAGCATCATTGCCCAGAAACTCAGTGGCATCCATCTCAAACCAACTATCAATACCTGATTTTTCAATCAGTAAAGCAACTTTTTCAATCAGTTCAAGCGTATTAGGGTGCAATTCGCGTGTTGTTTTATGAACAAACAGTGGCATCGGTGTACCCCAAGCCCTCTGCCTTGATATGCACCAGTCATGCCTATTTTCAACCATATTGCTAATACGTGCCTTACCCCAATCCGGAACCCAGGAAACGGTCTCAATTGCTTGAGAAATATGTTGTCTTAACTGACTTTTATCCATAGAGATAAACCATTGTGGCGTCGCAAGGAAAATCATCGGCGATTTATGGCGCCAGCAATGAGGATAGCTGTGCTTAATATTTTCTCTCGATAAAAGCACTTCTTTTTCAGATAAAACCGCTAAAATCGCATCATTCGCTTTTAATACATGAAGACCCGCAAATAATTCAACATCTTCAGCAAAACATCCATTTGCTTTAACTGGATTTATCAGAGGCAAATGATATGCTTTCCCCACCACATAATCA
The DNA here is from genome assembly GCA_051657005.1 of Legionella sp. Classification (GTDB taxonomy): domain Bacteria; phylum Pseudomonadota; class Gammaproteobacteria; order Legionellales; family Legionellaceae; genus Legionella. Next base: position 6,649 of record JBOFJV010000340.1, read on the forward strand.
TCTGGACCATGTGCAGGTGCTGTATGCACACTTCCTGTACCTGATTCAGTAGTTACATGCTCACCCAATATCACAGGCACAATACGCTCGTAAAAAGGATGCTTTAATTGCAAATGTTCGAACACTTTACCTTTTGCAGAGCCACAAATAGTGTAGTGATCAATGCCGTATCGAGCCATTGCAGACTCAACCAATTCAGTAGCAAGGATCATGTACGATGCACCAGTATCTACCAAGGAATAATCAATAGCAGGATGCAAACACACCGATTCATTGGCAGGTAAAGTCCAGGGAGTGGTTGTCCAAATAGGAACACAAAGAGGCTTTACTGCTGCTTTTAGTTGAAAAACATGAATTAATTCTTCAGGATTTACTGCAAAAAAAGCCACATCAATAGAGGGTGAGATTTTATCATCATAATCTACTTCTGCCTCAGCTAAAGCAGAACCACAATCGATGCACCAATGCACTGGTTTAAAACCTTGTTGCAAATGACCGTTTTTAATCATCAAACCCAAAGCGCGAACGATATTGGCTTCATAATGAAAATCCATGGTAACGTACGGATTATACCAATCACCAAAAACACCAAGACGTTGAAACTCATCACGTTGAATATCAATTTGACTGCCAGCATATTCGCGGCATTTAGCACGAAACTCACGCGCAGAAACTTTATCACCTACTCGACCAATCTTCTTTTCCACATTCAGTTCAACAGGCAATCCATGACAATCCCAACCGGGAACAAAGGGTGCATCGTAGCCACTGAGTGATTTGGATTTAATGATAATGTCTTTGAGAATTTTATTTAACGCATGGCCACAGTGTAAATGACCATTCGCATAAGGAGGGCCATCATGTAAAATAAATCGCTTACTTCCAGCGCGCGCTTTACGAATTTGCTCGTATATTTTTTTTGTTTGCCAATTGGCTAAGACTTCCGGCTCTCGAGTTGCCAAGCTTGCCTTCATTGGAAAGGAAGTATTAGGAAGATTTAATGTATCTTTGTATTCTGCCATAAGAATTCACTCTGCGAAATCGTTAAATTTTTGGTAATTACTCACTTTATCAGGTCACTACAACCTGTAACTTTAACCGCTCACCAAATTCTTTGATATTAAAAATGTATCTTTATCATTTTTAATGAATGCTTTTGCTGCCGCAATATCATCATGAATCTGCGCAATCAGAGCATCCACTGAGGTAAATTTAACCTCATCACGTAATTTGTGCAAGAAAAACACCTGTAATAACTCACCATATATTGATCGATTGAAATCAAATAAATGCACTTCTAAACTATTTTTACTGCCATCTACTGTAGGACGACGTCCTATGTTTGCTACACCATAGACCCATTGAGTCCCCATACGAACACGAACCGCAAATACGCCTTTTAAAGGCAACAAATAACGATTTAAAGCAAGATTAGCCGTAGGAATTCCCCATTGGCGCCCTCGCCCATCACCATGTAGTACACGTCCGCATAGGGTGTAAGGTCGGCCCAAATATTTTGCTGCTGTGTGGAGATCACCTTGTTGTAATACCATGCGAATTTTTGTTGAGCTGATGCGATCTTCAGTAATACAAAAATCGCTATAAACAGTGACATCACAGCCATATTCGGTGCTTAGTTCTTTAAGCAACCGAATATCCCCTTCTCTGTTTTTACCAAACCGGAAATCCTCTCCTACAAGAAGATATTTTGCATTAAGCATAGAAAACAGATAAGTGCGGACAAAATCAATTGCTGAGGTTTGTGCCAAAACATTATCAAATTTTAAACAAAATACATAATCAACCTGGCAAAAGCGTAATGCATCCAATTTTTCTCTTAAACTGGAAAGTCGCGCAGGTGCTTTTTCTTGTTGGAAATACTCTCTAGGCTGAGGCTCAAATAAAACAAGTACCAAAGGCAGTTTTAAAGCATTTGCTTTTTCTCTTAATGCCTTAATCAATTCTTGATGGCCTAAATGCACACCATCAAAATTGCCAATGGTAGCTACCACGCCTTTATCAAAAGCAGAAAAATGTGGAACGCCACGCAACAATTTCATATGCAGTTCAATTTTGTAAATCGGGACAAACAGTATACTGGTTTTCTACGTTTTTGGACAATGAAAAAGGTGATGTCATATCAGAAATTCAAAGCGAATCCTTAACCATCGTTATGGATTCGCTTTTACCAATGATACAGTTTACCCTTTGGTTTTCTTTTCTACTGGAAGAGCGCGAACAATTAAAACATCACATTCTGCGCCATGTAAAATCGAATTAGCTGTTGAACCTAACAACAACGAAAGTCCATGCTTCCCATGGCTTCCAGTAACAATTAAATCAATTTGCCGCTCTTGAGCCACTCTTAATATTTCATTTTTAGTAGAGCCAAGCTCTATAAATCGGTGTTTTGCATCTACTCCTAATTTTTCACCTAATTCAGTAAGCTCTTTTTCAGCTTGTTCACGAATAGACAACTCAACCTCTGCAAATCCAGAGAACCCGGGATACGCATAAGCAGGAATGGGCTCTACGACATGGACTAATATCAAATCAGCACCATTTTCATCAGCAATTTTTTTTGCCTTATGTGCTGCTGTAATACCAACCTCGTCAAAGTCAGTAGCCAATAATACCCTCTTATACATCATTTTCTCCTTAAAATTCTTATACCTATTACATAGAATAGCAGATTTAAAATTAATTGCATTACTTACAGAAGTTGTTTAGCATCGTATATTGAGGCATGTAAGGATCGTTAGTATAAAAATAAAAGGCTCTACACCAATTAAGGGGGCACTTTAATCAAATTAGTCTAGACTAAGTCCTTGCTTTAGCGAATAAAAGGAGATTAAAGTGCCGAAGTACAATCTTATCCTAAATTTACATGGATTTTCCATAGTAAAAGTGAGCTGATATCAACCATTAATATTAGATGTAAGCTATAACCGATTAGCCCGTTGTAGTCATTGTCAAAGTAAGAGCGTACGCAAGAAATCCTCGTATATACGCAGAGTTCATCATGAG
>JBOFJV010000341.1:0-2339 GCA_051657005.1 Legionella sp.
TTTAAGGCTTTAGCTTCATTGGGTAAGACCATGGGAGCTTGGAAAGATGAAGTCGCCAGAATGTGGCGGTTTAGTAAATCAAATGGAATCACAGAAGGGTGTCATCGTAAAATGAAAATCATTCAGCGAAGAGCTTATGTTTTTAGAAATTTTGAAAATTACAGAGTGCGTGTTAAGGTGCTCTGTGGGTGATTAGAGCTGCCCCCTTAAATGGGAAAGAGCCAATAAAATTTCAATGTTGCGTCACTACTTGATTTTACAATGCCGCTGCGCAGAATCGAACTGCGGACCTTCTGATTACGAATCAACTGCTCTACCAACTGAGCTACAGCGGCGCTTGGAAAAGTATACTTCAGTTAAGTAATCCTGCAATAGTATTGAAGATCCTTTGCTCTTAGGAAAAGCAGTTATCCGATTGCATCAACACAATGCGTAACAAAGACACCGTATTTATCAGAAGTTGAAGGCCAAAGCCGCGTTTTTTGACTTAAACAATGCGTTGTAACAATTTAGAATAAATTATAAAAAAAATATACAAATAGAAAAGACATGATTTATAATATGCTCCGATATAATTTTTTTATCGGTATATAAAAAAATTAGTGTAAATTAAGAAATATTTTTATGATTTTTTAATTAAGAATAGTTTTAAAATATTGCAGATGAATATAACATAGCGTCACCCAAAAATATGTCAACTTGTGAGAAACAAACAGCCCGTGAACAAGAGTAAGATCGAGACAGATAAACACGTTAAAGACAGTGGTTATAGTCGAAGGTTGAAAGACCGTCATGTGCAACTAATTGCCCTAGGTGGAATTATTGGCTCGGGTTATTTTTTAGGCACCGGTGAGGTGATCAACCTTGTTGGTCCCGCTGTTTTTCTAGCTTATATATTGGGTGGATTGATTATTTTTTTAACCATGCTATGCATGGGTGAGCTTGCTGTAGCGATCCCCATTTCCGGTTCCTTTGTTACCTATACTGCTGATTTTATATCGCCATCGGTTGCCTGTGGCGTCGGTTGGTCCTATTGGATCAGTTGGGTGGCCTATATTCCCGCAGAATGTGTCGCGGGAGGAATTATTATGCAGATGTTCACTGGAGTGAATGGCTATGTGTGGGCGATATGCTTTGGCTTACTGATTACTTACATCAACCTTGCCAAAGTTGACACCTTTGGTGAAATTGAGTTTTGGCTGGCTTTAATTAAGATTTTAGCTTTGTTCGGTTTTGTTATTTTAGCTGTTTTAATCTTCTTTGGCCTAATCCATGGCTATGAGCCTGGTGGAATCATTGGTTCCAAATACATCTTGGGTGACGGAGGTATGCTCCCCAATGGCACCATGTCCCTATTAACGGCAATGGTTCTTTTATTAGTAAATTATCAAGGTTCAGAAATTATCGGACTTGCTGCTGGTGAGTCAGAAAATCCTGCACGCATGATTCCACATGCTATTCGTAACGTGACTTTAAGAATTCTTTTCATTTACATCATTCCAGTATTTTGTCTGGTACTTATTTTTCCTTGGCAAAAAGCGGGCTTGTCTAATTCAGTATTTGCTGACGCACTAAACTTTTATAATTTAAAATGGGCTGGCGCCGTGACCAGCTTCGTCACCTTGAGTGCTACTTTATCTTGCGCAAATTCTGGATTTTACGGCACAGTCCGTGCTCTGAATGCTTTAGCACGTGATGGAATGGCACCGCATGTTTTCGCTGAATTTAATCATAATTCTGTACCACAAAACGCAATCATTGCTACCTTAATCACCATTTGGATTCTTTTAGGTGTAGGTTACTTCTTTGGACAGACACAGCTTTATATTGCATTGCTTCTAGTATCTGGCTTTACTGGTACTCTAGCCTGGATTTCCTTATGCACATCTCAAATACGCTTTAGAAACAGGTTGTATCAAGCAGGATATACTACAGCTAATCTTCGCTATGTAACTCCATATTCTCCTTATACAGGAATCTTGGCAATCGTGCTCATGTGTATTGCTTTAATTTTCCTGGTAATGAATAAAGATCCTACCTATAAACTCGCATTCTTTATTGGGGTAGTGAGCTTTATAATTCCGATAGTGATATATAAGATTTTTGATCTCTCTAAAAAGAGAAAAAAGGCCTTACATTTGAAGGGTCGAGTAAAATTTCACGATCTCTTTCCCCCGGTTTAATTGGCTCCGTTTGAATAATGACTTCAGCATAAAAGCTGCAACCGTTCGCAAAGACGGCATTTTGGGTTTTATTTTAATCAATTGACATACACCGTGAACGGCTAATGGCGTCAAATTAAGCAAAAATGGCACAGTTTCGTAGCCTGGGTGCAGCGT
>JBOFJV010000342.1:0-5262 GCA_051657005.1 Legionella sp.
CTCACTTTTACTATGGAAAATCCAGGTAAATTTAGGATAAGATTGTACTTCGGCACTTTAATCTCCTTTTGTTCGCTACATCAATGACTTAGTCTAGACTAATTTGATTAAAGTGCCCCCTTAATTGGTGTAGAGCCAAATAATACACCGATTGTTCTGATTGATAAGGTATGAGTATATAATGAAATTGTCTTGAGCCCATTGCCTTAGTAGGGCACGATGGGTTCTAAATGGGTGGTTGGCCAGGTGACTGGTTAACTCTACCAGCTAAATAGTTCCTATTATTCTACGCACTAATTTTTAAACAGTTTTAATACCATTGAGAGCATTCGAGCAGTTTCGTAGGGATTGAATTCTTTATAAATATCACTGCCGATGTTGAGGCATACGGTGACATTATCACCAAGTCCTTTAAGTAAATCGACACCGGATAATTTAAGCAGCTTAATTTCTTTACTGATTGCACCAGCCCATGAATTAAGATAGTTCATTTCAGTAAATACAGGTAAAAAAACGTGCTCATTTTCTTGTAAAAATAGTACTTTTGCCTCTTCTTCACCATCTGAGTTTTCTATCGGAATAATAAAGTTTGCTTTAATAAATTCTAAATACGCTTTATTGGCTTCTTTGGAGTTCCCTTCAGAATCAAGAGCTTCTTTTACTGCTAGGTTAAGAGCATTCATTTTTAAGCCTTAGATAAACAACGGATCATATGCTGATTTTATATCAATCAAGCATTATAACGTGATTTCAATGGGGATGAAAACGAAATCAAACTATGTGTTGAAATAAATGACAACAACAGTATAATGTAGTTTTGTTTTGACGATTTATTGCTCATTTTTTGGATAAATAAAATATTAGAACTGATTGATATTTCCCCTGCTTCCAGAGTGTTGTAGAGTGTATTGATAATGAAATGCGATAGTGGTTTTGTTTTTTGATGTCCTGGTTAATAACCCTTCGATTGAACAAAGCGAGTTAGGATATATTCCTGCAAAAAACAGTTGACCTCATTGAAAGAATGTCTAAAGTTTTGGTTCTGGAGTTCTTTTGATTTTATTGACCATGCTGTATGGACCAATTTGGTGAATTCAAAGAATCAAAAAGCTTTTAAACCTTTGGGTATTGGTAATGGAAGTTAATTGCTTTTTGATGGATTTATTAGCGTAGAGAGTTTATGAACAAAATACATGAGTCTGGAATAGAGGTTTATAGCCGAAATAATTACTTGGCTTTTGCTTGGTTGGTATGGGGATTAGCTGCCGCATTTTATTTCTCCGATTATATGGCTCGGGTTGCACCTGGCGTAATGCATCGGTATTTGCAACTTGATTTTGGAATTAATGAAGCTGGTTTTGGGATATTAACTGCTTCATTCTACGTACCTTATATCTTGATGCAGATCCCGGTAGGTCTTACAGTAGACCGAATTAGTATACGCTGGATCCTGACGGTCATGTCCTTGATTACTGCTTTTGGTTGTTGCGTTTTCGGTCTTGCTGATGGCTTGTTAATGGCCTCAATAGGCCGTATGCTGATTGGATTTAGTGCTGCCTTCGCCTTTGTTTGTTCACTCAGATTAGCTACATCCTGGTTTCCTCCTACAATGTTAGGCTTATTAGCAGGTTTAACCCAAGCATTAGGTATGCTGGGTGCTGCTGCCGGAGAGGCTCCAGTTTCATTTTTGGTCAGCAATGTTGGCTGGCGTCACAGCATGTTGATTATTGCTTTCCTGTTTATTGCTCTTGCTGCATTGTTGTATCAGTTTATTCAAGATAAACCGGGTGAGCATCGCAGTGAAGTACGTGCTGTTAATCGTCTAAGCATTTTTCAGAGTTTAAAAATTATTCTGTCGTGCAAACAAACATGGGTTAATGCTCTCTATGCCGGATTTTTGTTTGGACCCACTGCAGTAATTGGTGAGGCAATTGGTCCTGCATATTTGCAGTTTGGTCGTGGCTTGGGAGCTCATGCAGCGGCTTTTGCTACAGGGTTAATCTTTATTGGTTGGGGGATTAGCGGCCCAATCTCAGGCTGGTTGTCCGATAAAATGGGACGTCGTAAGCCGTTAATGATTCTTTCAGCTGTTTTGGGAATTATTTTTAGTACCTTATTTGTATTTGCTCCTGGCTTGAGTCAAAACTCAGCTTATTTACTGTTCTTTGCTTTCGGTCTTACCAATACGGGTGTTGCCATTGCTTACGCCGTATCAACTGAATTACATGACCGACATGTGGTTGGAACGTCTATTGCGTTTACCAATATGATTTCAATTTTTGTGGGCGCGCTCATGCAGCCACTCGTTGGACGATTAGTCGATATGGTTTCTGGTGCGCGAGCATATAATGTTGAGACTTTGTTGTTGACTGACTTCCAAGCAGGTTTAAAATTACTACCACTTTGTTCTTTGGTAGCGCTTATATTAGCGTTTACAGTTAAAGAAACTTATTGCAAGCCAGTGAAACAACGCGCGTAGCCTGTTTGCTTGCAACAGTCTCTTCCACACAACGCTTAAAATATAGTCCACACTACACTTTCTACGTCCCGCGGCTTGTCAGCGGGATCCAGATATTTTCGCTAAAACGCTGGACCCCGCAGACAAGCTGTGGGTGTATGGAGAGGTGGCTAAGAAACTGTTACAAACAAAAGCCATCCCTTTGTCTAAATGACGAAGTAGTTTGCAAGCAACAGGTAACTGCCTTTTAGCAACGAATTATCATGTACATACGTGCCCACTGTTTTTTGATAAGCTTATCGCACTCCTATGTTATTTACTGTTATACTTCTTGCAGCAGTATTGCTGATGCAAATTAATAACATGGAGAACAGAATGAAAAAATTTACAGGATTAGTAATTATCCTGGCCGTTCTAATTCTAGGCGGATATTATGGCATGGGTGTTCTTACCGAAAGAACAATAAGAAAAAATATCGAAGTAATTAATCAATCAAATGGTTTGTATGCTGAAATTGAACAATACCATAGAGGATGGTTTCAATCTGAAGCTAAAATTAAATGGCGCTTACATGTTCCTGAACGTGTGGTAAAGGATGCCAATGGGCAGGGGCAAACAATTCCAGCACAAGATTACAAAATGGAAATGCCATTAACTATAAATCATGGCCCGATTATTTTTACTGATCATCATCTCCGTTTTGGTCTAGGTTATGCTGAAGCAGTTTTCCCATTTCCTACAGAATACAACGACCAATTTAATGCTCAATTCACTAGTGATTCTGTAAAGCCACAACTCTACTTAAGTATTTTTGTTAATTACTTCAATGAAAGTACAGTGGATTTTACTGTTCCTAATTTTAAGCTGGTTACAAAAGATGGCAGCAGTCAATTTGAATGGCAGGGAATGGATGCGTCTACAACAATGTCTTCTGGTATGAAAAAAGTAGAAGGTAAGGTTGTTTTAAGTGGTTTAAATGCGACTAAAGACGATACCAAAGTTGCTTTAAGTAAAGTCTCCAGTGATTATGACTTGCATGAGACTCCAGCGGGATTGTATTTAGGCGATGCAAATTTTAGCTTACCTTCATTTCAAATCTTTGTTAAAGATCAAAAAATGTTTGAACTTAACGATCTTGCAATTAAGTCAGATAGTGATATTGAAGAGCATCTTTTTAATACTCATTTTAACGTTTCTTTAAAATCGATGTTAGTTAATGGACAAAACTACGGTCCGGGCGATTTGGAAGTTGCGTTGCGAAACCTGGATGCAGATGTTTTAGCTAAAATTAATCAACAAACTACGGCAATGCAAAATGGCAATGACATGCAGCGACAACAAGCAATGATTGCTTTACTTCCTGAATTACCTAAATTGTTTAGTAAGGGCGCTGAGTTTGAAATATCGAAGCTGAGCTTTAAGATACCTCAAGGACAAATTGAAGGTAATCTTTTTGTCACGCTACCTAAGAGCGATAATGCTAACCCCTTTGAATTAATGCAAAAAATGCAGGGTAAAGCCAAGTTGCAAGTTCCTGTTGAAGCAGTGAAAGCGATTATGAAGCAATCCATAATGCAGCAAATTGCAAAACAACCTGAGCTCCAACAAACCTTAACGCAACAATTGCAATCGAGTCAAAATAAGAAAGCTACTCCTGCAGCGGCTCAAGGCAATAATGCAGCGAATCAAGTAGGACAGGTTCAGGTTGGCCAAGCTCAAGGAAGTCAAGCAAATCAACAACCGCTCTCTGTTGAGCAGTTGGCTACTATGCAGACTGAAAAGCAATTGAATGCATTACAACAGGCTGGACTGGTTGTAGTTCAAGGTACTGATTATGTTGTAGAGGTCAACTTGGATCAGGGGAAATTTACAGTTAATGGCAAACCTTTTGACTCTGCCACTGTTAAATTTTAAGTCCCAAGTGTAATAATTTTGAAAGTAGTAGGTTGTAAAAAACAACCTACTTCTTATGAGAACTTTTTGAGCTAATAATAAGCATTATTTCCTGATTTTTAATGGTGTTTTTTCCGTTCTACCCTTGTCTCCAAAGCCTTGTTTAGGTAATATACTGTTTTTAAAAGGAGGAGCTAATAATAATGACAACAATCAGTAAGGAAGTAGTGGATACCACTGCTTCACTGGCCGAAAGCGTAACTCTTTCAGTGCAAAAATATTTTTCAGAGCTTAAGGGAACTGATCCTGTTGACCTATACCAGTTTGTACTTGAGGAAATTGAAATGCCTCTATTCCGAGCAGTAATGGAACATTGTAAATACAATCAGTCAAGAGCTGCAATAATGCTGGGAATTAGTCGTGGAACATTAAGAACTAAATTACGTCGTTATTTCGATGATAAATATGTAGGTACTCGCGATTAATTGCAGTTTTTTTAAAAAAGGGAGCTTGAAGCTCCTTTTTTTATTTGTAAAAATACTTTGGCATTGCATCAGATCATTCTGACTGAGGAAGCGCGAAGCGCTGTCTCGAAGTCTTGATGTAGGGCCTTCGAGACGGGGGTTTGTCCCTCCTCAGGACGAACTGGTACTGAAAGAACAGAGAGTTCGCTGGTTAAGTTTTGTATCGATTCCTCAGCACTTCGTTCGCAAAGGAGACAGTTTTTTATGGCTCTTTCCCATTTAAGGTGGCAGCTCTAATCACCAACAGAGCACCTTAACACGCACTCTGTAATTTTCAAATTTTCTAAAACCATAAGCTCTTCGCTGAATTAGTTTCATTTTACGATGAAACCATTCTGTGATTCCATTTGATTTACTAAACCGCCACATTCTGGCGACTTCATCTTT
>JBOFJV010000343.1:0-3181 GCA_051657005.1 Legionella sp.
AAGACCCTGGGAGCTTGGAAAGATGAAGTCGCCAGAATGTGGCGGTTTAGTAAATCAAATGGAATCACAGAAGGGTGTCATCGTAAAATGAAACTAATTCAGCGAAGAGCTTATGGTTTTAGAAAATTTGAAAATTACATAGTGCGTGTTAAGGTGCTCTGTGGGTGATTAGAGCTGCCCCCTTAAATGGGAAAGAGCCCATTGTTTTTGCTTCCACTTGGATAGGTTATGGCGTATGGAATTGGCTGATTGCTCGTTATCCGGTTGGTATGGTGGTGCCATTTACGTTACTCGTGCCTATTGTTGCCATTCTGAGCTCGGTTTTGGTGTTGGACGAACCGTTTCAACTATGGAAAATGACTGCTGGATTATTGGTAATTGGGGGATTGTGTATCAACATATTAGGTTCACGATTCCTGGTCAAAGAGCGTGCCGTCATTAAACCTGAGTTTGTCTGGAAGTTTATTGCAAAAAAATGAGGTATGATAGGTCTTTGTTTTTAATGGGTCGTAACTCATCGTGATGGAATCGAAAACCATAGTGCTCTGTGCGGATGATTTTGGATTGGATTCTGGGGTTTCAGAAGGCATTTTGAAATTAGCCCGTCTACGTCGTTTGTCTGCTGTCAGTTGTATGGTGAATATGCCAGGCTTTACGCCAAACGCGCAAAAGTTACTTGATTTAAAGAATCAAGTGCAAATCGGGCTGCATTTTAACCTCACCGAAGGCTATTTATTGTCCAAACCTGCCCAACGTTGTTTTTCTCTAAACGAATTATTGATTAAAACACACATGCATTCGGTTAAATTGTCCTTTGTGGCCAAAGAATTTTTGGAACAACTGGAGCGTTTTGTCGCAATGATGCACCAATTACCTGATTTTATTGATGGCCATCAACACGTACATCAATTTCCTGTTGTACGACATGTTATTCTGGATCTTTATCAACACAAATTAAAGGACAATCACACGTGGATACGTTCTACTTGGCCTTCCAGTTCTGTCTCCAAATATCAATTGAAAGCGAAAATACTGGGTTTCACAGGTGGTAAAGCATTACAAAAGCAATTAGTACGATTAGGGATCCCCCATAATACGCTGTTTTCGGGCATTTATGATTTTTCACCTGAGACGAACTATCGCGAACTCTTTCTAGCATGGTTGAGTATGGCTAGGGAAAATACGCTTATTATGTGTCATCCTGGTGAAGGCTTAAACACAGCGGACCCTATAGCTCCTGCTCGTATCAACGAATTGAATTATTTTTTAAGTGACGATTTTTTAACTGATTGTGAGGCGCATCACGTTCAGCTTCTATCTGAGTTTAAGGAGTAAAAAATGCCGACAGGATTTTCTATGGCCGATGCAAAATGGCCTGAGATCGAACGAGATTTTAAGGATAATGTTCCAGTAATTATTCCCTTGGGTGCGGGATGCAAAGAGCATGGCCTTCATCTTCCCATGAATACCGATCAAGTTATCGCCGAATACCTGGCGCATTGGGTCATGCAGCAATATTCTGTTTTAATCGCACCCACAGTGACTCAAAATTTCTTTCCTGCTTTTGAAGAGTATCCAGGATCATCAACACTCAGTTATGAAACATCAGTGACTATTTTTGTTGAGCTGTGCACGAATTGGCATCAACAAGGGGCGCAGCAATTTTATGTATTAAATACAGGCATTAGTACGAATCGAGTTTTAACCGCCGCTCATGTTCGGTTGATTCAAAGAGGAATTAAATTGTATTTTTTTGATTTCTCAACATTGGAGCAACATCCAGAAATTAAAAAATAACCCAGCAAAAAGTTGGAACTCATGCTGATGAGATTGAAACGTCAATAATGTTTTACATTAAACCCGATGCAGTGAATTTATCTGTGGCTTTACCCGAAGAAAATCCGGATAAACTGGGTTCCTTTACTCGTGATATAACCGCAACGGAAAAAACAATTTCGCAAACCGGAGCATGGGGAAATCCAACTTTTGCGACTTATGAAAAATGCGAGATTGCAGTACATGTTCTGAAGTCGCTGTTGCAAAGCGATTTACAGCGATTCATTGCTCCAACTGCAGTATAGAAAAATTTTTGATGCAGACAATATAAAACTAGTTGCAATGGCTAGATTGATGCTTAGTGATGGGCGTGGTCGACGCTAAAGGAGATCATGAAGTCAGTGAAATTAATGTTCGTACTATTTTCGAAGAAATTTGCCACTGATTCAGATCGTCTGGATGTCGCGAACAAGTAGAGGCACGTAGGCGGTGGAGATAAGTTGCCAATATGCCTTAGTGTATTAATCAGTTGTTATCTCAATTGATATCGGTAGGGGTATTACCTACTTAATAAAACCTTAATCTTTGTTTCGTAGTATACTTCCCCCCAACCGTTTCTTGGATTAATAGGCCCGAATATGTATGATGAAAAACTTTCTGATTCTGAGCGCTTGAGTACATTAGGTTCTGGTTAGCCATCGACAGATCCTAAGTCAAGTAATCAGGATATTGAAGGGAGCGCGTCTCTTTATAATACCAGAAGAAAACGTAAAGCCGAGGGAGAGACATCTACTGCAAAACGACAAAAAGAACAGCCCTTAACCGTATATGCTGCACGCACAAATATCCAGTCTTATTTTACAAGTTATAAAAAAGGCGTAATCCCTGCGCAAGAATTAATTAATCAAATCAATGCGTATAAAGACCGATTCCCAAAGGGGCTCTTTCCTGTGTTGTTTTTTCCAGAAAATGGTCAAGAGCAACGGACTTTTTTAAGGCAGGCGTGGCAAATAATGCCTATTTTGAATTGGTCCTTAATCAAACCGATTCTGTCATCAAACAAACGCAACAATTAGTGGAACATGATGAGGGTTATCTGAGGCTAATGTCGACATTGATCTTCCTAATCTGTCGCGGACCAATCCAATTAACGGAAACATTTAAAAAAAACACATCAGAGAAATAAGGCTCTACACCAATTAAGGGGGCACTTTAATCAAATTAGTCTAGACTAAGTCATTGATGTAGCGAACAAAAGGAGATTAAAGTGCCGAAGTACAATATTATCCTAAATTTACCTGGATTTTCCATAGTAAAAGTGAGCTGATATCAACCATTAATATTAGATGTAAGCTATAACCGATTATCCCGTTGTAGTCATTGTCAAAGTAAGAGCGTACGCAAG
>JBOFJV010000344.1:0-4092 GCA_051657005.1 Legionella sp.
TCACTTTTACTATGGAAAATCCAGGTAAATTTAGGATAAGATTGTACTTCGGCACTTTAATCTCCTTTTGTTCGCTAAATCAAGTACTTAGTCTAGACTAATTTGATTAAAGTGCCCCCTTAATTGGTGTAGAGCCAAAGTACTGCCATTTCCTCGTTGTAATTGGCTTGTTTTTGCTCTAAAATTCCTAAATTAGACATAAAAGCGATCCTTCTATAAAACATGACGCAGTGGAGTCATTGTCAGGGCGGGGCACGAGTTATTGATTGCAGCATAAGATGCGGATAACTGATTCCATGTTATTCTTGAGCTGATGCTAACTTAATTGATTCATTAAAATCAAACTATTTTTATTAAGGTTTGCTGTAATTTTCTTAAAAATAAAATACCCATCTTGATTATTTTAAGATATGGTTATTCACAATAATATTTATTACTTGGTAGTACTCAATGACTGTCTATTTTTTGTTTGGCAAAACTGGCTCTGGGAAAAGTTATCTGGGAAGGTTACTCGAGAAGCAAAATATCATCCACATTGATGGCGATAAACACATCACCCAAAGGATGCTGGATTGTTTAATCGAAGACGAACAAATGACGCCAGACATGATTGATGAGTTTGTCATGGTCTTGATTGATGTGATTAAGAAACAAAAAGAAAAACGCCGAATCAGAGTTTTGTGATTTCTCACGCCATGTATCTCGACAAACACCGACTTAAGTTATTGCATGCGATATCAGGGCTTCAATTTGTCATGATTGATCTTGCACCAAAACTTCGCGAACAGTTCATCACCAGTCGATTTCAAAATAAGGAAAGTAAAGTAAGTTTACGTTATGCCAATGAGATGGATAAATTTTTTGAGAGTCCTTCTCATGACTTAATACGCTTTGAGAACAATCAAGAAGCAGAAGAGCTTCTTATAGAACAAATCCATGAAAAAATGTCGGCTCTTTTTAAACGAGCAGTAAAAAAAGAAGAATCAAAACCCAGTTTACAACCGGAGTTTAGCTAGGAAAGAGAATTCCATTTCTCTTGATGGTGTTGTATGAATTTAAATAATTAAAACTTTAGCTGCTCTGGGATTGGCTTTGACCCAATTAGCGACATACTCAATGTAATTATTTTTGCCAACCGCAATACATCCACGGGTTGAGAAGGGTAAATTGTTGAACCAGCTTAACCTGGTAGATGTCTGAGTTGGTCCGTGGATTCCAACATCTCTGCCTGTATATCCTGCTGCTGCCTGTTTTGTAGTGGGATAGAGAATGGGAATAAAGACTTTAAATTGATTGGATTTTCTTGGATAGGCTAAGCTATATAACCCCATCGGCGTTTTATTATCGCCTGCTTTTTTCTTACCGACACCTTTGTATCCGAGAGCCACTTTAAATGTTTTAACCACAGTGCCGTGTTTACAAATATTTAAAATTCGCTTTGAGGTGTGTACGTTGATTCCGCTTGGTAAAGGACAGGTTGAACTTCTGGCAAACAAAGAAACAGAAAAAAAAACAGATATCATTAAAAAAATTGCTTTCATTTTCATATAAGTAGACTAATATTATTGAAATTGGCTAATTATTATTCCATAGGATGAATATTATTCATAGAGGTTAAGGTTAAATTTTCACCAAAAGCCACAAGGAGAAAGTTGATTTGGAGCTAACTCATTGATTTTAAAACATCTTTAATGAGCTCTCTCCAGGCTAATATTTAAATTGTTCTGCGGTATTGCGTTTTTTGAAAAAAGTCATGGAAAATAAACACATGTGCTTCTATGATTTGCCACTTGAATGTCTATAATTAGGTTATTTTTAATAAGGGAATATTAAGATGACAACTTCTGAATGGCCTGCTGATGATTATGCGATTGGCTCTTACATTCAAGCCAGCATTGCAGAGCATTATTTAAAGTATTTAACTTTAAAACCAACGGATAGTGTATTGGATATCGGCTGTGGAAATGGCGCTTTCAGTCGAAAAATAGTTGAGCGTATTCCACCAGGATCTTTTTGGGGTATCGATGCTTCGCAGAACATGTTGCAATTAGCAAAAGACGAATTGGTGAATTATCCTAATGTCACTCTGCAACAGGCTGATGTACTCACGATGAACTTTGATGAACAGTTTGATTACATCACTTCATTTTGGTGCTTGCAATGGTGTGCTTTTGCCATCGAATCTGCATTTTTAAAGATTTATCACTCTTTAAAACCTGGTGGAAAAATACTAACTCTCTTTCCTGTAGGTGATGATCCTTACATTACCAGCTACTATGCACTGAGAAGGGCTGGTCTCTATCCTTTTCTAAATGATTTTAAACCACATGTTGATTATCAAAATTTTCACCACTTGCCGGAACGGATACTGGCTCTTCCGTTTTAAAATACAAAAGTAGAACAAATAAAACATTCTTTACCACTGCATTCTCTGGATGTGTTTCGAAAGTTTGTTAATGGTATCGCATTTTTTCAAGACCAGATTCCAAATGATAAAGTAAAAGTCATTAATGAGGCGATGGTGAACAATTTTGAACAAGAATGCCATAAAAAGAATGATGGTCAATATCACTTTGACTGCTCACTTTATTTAATCAGAGCAGAAAAATAAGAGTCATTGTTCTTTTAAAAAGCCCAACAAAAACACCCACCCCATTGCCATGATGAATGATGGCAGTGATACTGTGAATGCCGGTGATGGTGACTTACTCGTGCAGCAGAGGTAAAGAGTTTATCACGGCTATATCCGCCATAGTATTTTACAGGAGACCAGGAAGGACTTACCGGGGGTATTGGCGGATTGAGTTTGGAAAACTGTTCACAGGCATGGACAATCTCACCACCAACAACGGTCATAAGAGAATATATGTCTTTAATTTCTTCATCCGGGATTTGAAAAAAGTTTTTGGACAATACGGCAAAATCGGCTAATTGGTTGGGAACTAATGAGCCTTTGCTCGCTTCTTCATTGGAAAACCAGGCGCTTCCTTTTGTATAAAGTTCCAATGCTTTCTCTCGAGAAAGAATATTATCTTCTTGGTACAGTGATTGCCACCTACCGTTTTTCCAGTCGTGAGCCAATACAGACATAACCAGGGGTTATAACTGGAAACTCGAGTTGCATCGGTTCCCATGCCTACAGGAATACCTGCTTCAATAATTAGCGTAATTGGTGGGGTGCGTAAGGTTTTTTCTCGACCGTAACGCTCACTAAAATACTCACCCTGGAATGCCATTCTATTTTGAATCGCGATACCACCGCCAAGTTTTTTCACCCGTTCGATCGACTGATCTGAAATGGTTTCGGCATGATCAAAAAACCAATGCAAGTGATCAATAGGCACTTCTGAATGGACTTCTTCATAAACTGTTAATGCACGTGCGATTGACTCATCGTAGGTTGTATGCAATCTAAAAGGCCATTGATTTTTTGCTAAAACGTCAACTACATGTTTTAATTGTGCTTCCATCACGGAGGGTAAGTCAGGACGAGGCTGGAGAAAATCTTCAAAATCTGCGGCAGAAAAAACGAGCATTTATCCAGCTCCATTGTGGCGATAATAATCATTGCCTTGTTGGTATTTTGAGGTGTGCTTCCAATGGGTAAAATCGTCCAATTAATGCCCTGGTCTTTGGGTAAATAAATTGTATGCAATGCGCAGCGTCAGTTTGTTTTCTTTATCCAGTTGTTGAATCACCTCATAATCATCATGATAGTTTTGAAAACCCCAGTCGGCATCAATGACACTGGTAATCCCAAGACGATTTAATTCGCGCATGAAATGTAAGGTTGAGTTGATTTGATTGCCGCGACCTAGTTGATGGCCTTGTGCCAGTGCTGAATAAAGAATAATGGCATTAGGATGCGCAATTAGCATCCCGGTTGGATTGCCTGATTTATCGCGTTGAATTTGAGTCCCTGGCATTTCCTGAGTCGTTTTATCATAACCAATTGGTAACTACTCACCCCTATACGCCACTGCGTGACGTACATGGGTGAAAGAAACTGTACTCTAACGTTGATTGTTCAATGCCATAGCTACAGCAACCAAAGGATTTATTCCCTTATTTTGCATAGTTTGTAAATAACTG
>JBOFJV010000345.1:0-2260 GCA_051657005.1 Legionella sp.
CTTACAACTTCCTTTGCCTACGCTTAACCATACGCGTTACCACATACAGCCCAAGGCTAAGTACGAAATGCGCTCGGTCGCGCTTTCCCGGTAGCACTTTCAGCTACTAGCGGTCGTGCACTTTCGTGGCGCACTTTAAACCTTTCATCAATGCAGATTAGGATAGTACCATTATATTAGCAGAATGCAGCTCTGGCACTAAGCTCTTCAATAAAACAAATAACTCATCATCCTGATTTTCTTTACATGCGCTATTTAGCAAACGCATCGTTTGCGTGAGTTCATCCCAGTTCAGCTGACGAAATTTGGCTTTAAATAACTTTTCATGCTCTGTTGGAGCCAATTGTTCTGACTCATGAAATAACTCTTCAAATAATTTTTCTCCAGGGCGTAATCCTGTGTACTCAATTTGAATGTCTTTTCCAGGCTCCTTCCCTGCCAAGCGAATCATTTGCTCTGCCAGGTAGCTGATTTTAACAGGCTCGCCCATATCCAATACAAAAATCTCACCGCCTTGTCCATTAACCATCGCTTGTAAAATTAACTGACACGCTTCAGGTATCGTCATAAAATACCGTTGCATGTCCGGGTGCGTTACCTTAATTGGACCACCGCTTTGTAACTGTTTTTGAAATAGAGGGACCACACTTCCTGCGGAGCCCAGAACATTACCAAAACGAACTGTAATAAATTGTGTATTTGTCCTTCCATTTAAATTCTGACAATAAATTTCAGCAACACGTTTTGTCGTCCCCATGATATTTGTTGGATTAACCGCTTTGTCCGTAGAGATCAAAATAAATTTTTCAACATCAACCTCAATACTCGCTTTTGCTACCACTTGAGTGCCTAGCACATTATTTAAAACGGCAACACGTATTTGCTCCTGCAACAGTGGAACATGTTTATAAGCGGCCGCATGAAATACTATTTCAGGCAAATAATCTGTAAATATATGATTAATAGCCACTTCGTCAGTAACACTCACCAATTTAACGATTAACTGGATATCAGGAAAACTATGTTGCAATTCCAACTCAATCTGATACAAATTAAATTCGCAATTTTCTACTACGGTTAAACTTTTCGGCTTCAATGCCAAAATTTGTCGGCATAACTCAGATCCAATGGAGCCACCACCACCAGTTACCAATACACGTTTTCCGGTAATGCATGCTGTGACTCTATCCCATTGCAAATGAACTTGATCCCTGCCCAATAAATCTTCTATATTCACCGGTCTTAATGCATTCACCTCTACCATTCCAGAAGCCAGAGCATTAAGGCTAGGCAACGTACTAAAAGGTACTTTACTTTTTTCACAGAACGTTACGATACGTCGCATGAGTGAAGAACTTGCTGATGGGAGTGCAATAAAAATCAAATCAATTGCATATTCATTTACCCGATCAACGATTTCCTCTGTGGTTCCCAAGACAGGGACTCCATGAACTTCTAAACCTCGTTTTGTCAATTGATCATCAATAAAACCAATTGGTAAATAGTGATTACTTCGTCTTAAATCACGGACCAATCCTTCACCCGCCATACCTGCACCAATAATCAATACGCGCTTGCTTTCCGCTGCATGAGTTCCTCGTGCACGTCTATCCCAATAAATACGCCGTAACAACCTGCTTCCACAGAGAGAAGCAGTTAAGATAATGCAATATAGAGGAAATACTGAACGGGGAATCTCATGAAGTATTGAGGCTAAATATAAAACAGGAATCACCAGTATCGTGGTAGTTAAAGTTGATTTAAGAATACGAATAACATCATTTAATGAAAAAAAGCGCCACAAACCACGATATGTTTTATAATAGCAATAACAAAAAACTTGAATTGTTGTTAGTAAAGTCAACGCAATATACGAATGAGAGGAAACCAGCATTTTAGGAAAAGGTTGCATGTTATAGCGCAGCCAATACGCGATATACCATGCCACAGGAATTGCTAAAAAATCACATAGAAGAACAGGCAGTTTTCCATATAACCTTTGTAAAAAAATGTTTTTCTTTTGTATCATACAAGAATCGCTCTTCATCCACTTTTTGATCAGGAAATGGTACACGATGTTGATGAATTTAACACCATAAATTTAGCCAATCGGGGAAAACAGGCTCTTTCCCATTTAAGGGGGCAGCTCTAATCACCCACAGAGCACCTTAACACGCACTCTGTAATTTTCAAATTTTCTAAAACCATAAGCTCTTCGCTGAATTAGTTTCATTTTACGATTAAACCCTTCTGTGATTCC
>JBOFJV010000346.1:0-6389 GCA_051657005.1 Legionella sp.
ATGCAAAAATAATGCACCGATTGTTCTGATTGATAAGGTATGAGTATGTAATGCAATTGTCTTGAGCCCATTGCCTTAGTAGGGCACGATGGGTTCTAAATGGGGGGTTGGCCAGGTGACTGGTTAACTCTACCAGCTAGTTAACTGATATCTGCATTGCCAATGAATGGTTGCAGCGAACGACTGCCGATCAGAATTATAAGTATTTATCCTTTACTGAAGCTGGATTGCAAGTTGTTTTGGAAAATCAGTACAGTTAATTACACCACAAGGGTATAAACTTTAGGCAAAACTCGGTAAAATGCATCATTTTATTCTTTTTTGTTGTCGCCATGCCAAAACGAACTGATATTAAATCCATTCTCATCCTTGGAGCAGGTCCTATCGTGATAGGACAAGCGTGTGAATTTGATTACTCGGGTACTCAGGCTGTACGAGCCTTGAGAGAAGAGGGTTATCGAGTCATCTTAGTCAACTCCAATCCAGCTACGATCATGACCGATCCGGAGCTTGCTGATGCAACTTATATTGAACCGGTGTCATGGAAGGAAGTAGCGCGAATTATCGAGATTGAACTTCCAGATGCGCTTTTACCGACTATGGGTGGGCAAACTGCTTTGAATTGTGCTTTGGATCTTGTTCGTGAGGGGATTCTGGCTAAATATAATGTGGAACTGATTGGTGCGACTCGTGAAGCAATTAATCGCGCTGAAGATCGAGAGAAATTTCGGCAATTGATGCTCAAAATTGGTTTAGAGATGCCGCGTTCTGCTATCGCACACAGTATGGAAGAAGCGATACAGGTGCAGGCGCAACTTGGTTATCCTGCAATTATTCGCCCTTCATTCACCATGGGCGGAAGTGGTGGCGGTATTGCATACAATCGCGAAGAGTTCGAAGAAATTTGCATGCGTGGTTTAGAATTATCACCAACTCACGAATTATTGATTGATGAATCCGTACTTGGCTGGAAAGAGTTTGAAATGGAAGTCGTACGGGACAAAAATGATAATTGCATTATTGTGTGTACGATTGAAAATTTTGACCCTATGGGGGTGCATACTGGGGATTCAATCACGGTTGCGCCTGCGCAAACACTTACTGATAAAGAATACCAAAGGATGCGAGATGCGGCCATTAAAGTATTAAGGGCTGTTGGTGTGGATACTGGCGGTTCGAATGTGCAGTTCGCGATTAATCCTGAAGATGGGCGTATGCTGGTGGTAGAGATGAACCCCAGAGTTTCTCGTAGTTCGGCATTGGCCTCTAAAGCAACAGGATTTCCTATTGCAAAAGTTGCAGCGAAACTGGCTGTAGGGTATACCCTTGATGAGTTAAAAAATGAAATTACAGTAGGTAAAACTCCTGCCTCATTTGAGCCCAGTATTGATTATGTTGTGACGAAAATACCTCGATTTAATTTTGATAAATTCCCGCAAACTTCGAATACTTTAACCACACAAATGAAGTCTGTTGGCGAGGTAATGGCTATAGGGGCTAACTTTCAAGAGTCATTGCAAAAAGCGATTCGTGGCCTGGAAACAGGACGCTGTGGCTTACATCCATTATTTAAGAAAGGTGATTTGGCGCGCTTAAGAGGGCATTTGCGCGAGCCAACTCCTGATAGGCTTTGGTATATTGCTGATGCCTTTAGAAAAAATATGGCTTTAGAGGAAATTCAACTTGAGAGTCGAGTTGATCCATGGTTTTTGGCACAAGTTGAAGAATTGGTTGCTTTGGAGCGATCCGTAGCAGAGAAGACACTTCAAGAAATAGATGAGCAGACTTTACGCTTATTAAAACGACGCGGTTTCGCGGATGCATTTTTAGCACAGTTATGGTTTTGTTCTGAAGATCAAGTGCGCTCTCGACGTAAGGAACGCAATATTCTTCCCGTTTATAAGCGCATTGACTCATGTGCGGGCGAATTCCCGAGTGATACAGCATACATGTATTCTTGCTATGAGAGTCGTTGTGAGGCACGTCCTGAAACCGATAAGAAGAAAATAATGATCCTTGGTGGCGGGCCTAATCGTATCGGTCAAGGAATTGAGTTTGATTATTGTTGTGTGCATGCCGCTATGGCGCTGAGAGATGCTGGATGCCAGACCATTATGGTGAATTGTAATCCAGAAACTGTATCTACAGATTTCGATACATCCGATCGATTGTATTTTGAACCCGTCACATTGGAAGACGTTTTGGCGATCGCTGAAGTAGAAAAGCCTGATGGTGTCATCGTTCATTATGGTGGACAAACTCCTTTGAAATTAGCTCGGGCTTTGGAAGCGAATGGGGTAAAAATCATTGGTACTTCCCCTGATGCGATTGATCGTGCCGAAGACAGAGATCGGTTTCAAAAATTAGTGACAGAGTTGCAATTACATCAACCTGATAATGGTACAGTTCGTAGTGAAGAAGAAGCTATTGCGTTAGCCAATCAGATTGGTTATCCCTTAGTTGTTCGACCATCTTATGTTTTGGGCGGACGAGCAATGGAAGTAGTATACCAGGAGGATGATTTACGCCATTATTTATCGCATGCAGTGGCTGTATCTAATGATTCTCCCGTATTATTGGATCGATTTTTAAATGATGCGATCGAAGTGGATATTGATGCGGTGTGTGATGGTAAGGATGTATTGATTGGCGCTGTAATGGAACATATTGAGCAAGCTGGAATTCACTCCGGGGATTCGGCGTGTACCTTGCCACCTTTTAGCCTTAGTGTGGTAGTACAGCAGGATTTAATGGAGCAGATGCGCCAAATGGCATTAAATTTAGGTGTGGTGGGTTTGATTAACGCTCAATTTGCCATTCAAGCAGACGATATCTATGTTTTGGAAGTGAACCCTAGAGCGTCAAGGACTGTTCCCTTTGTTTCTAAAGCAACGGGTTTACCTTTAGCGAAGATAGCGGCTTTATGTAAGTTAGGTGTCAGCTTAAAAGAGCAAGGATTAAGCCAAAATCATCATATGCCATCGTTTTATTCGATTAAGCTTCCTGTCTTTCCATTTATAAAGTTTTCAGGCGTGGACTCTATTCTTGGTCCGGAAATGAAATCTACTGGTGAAGTCATGGGTATTGCCAGAAGGTTTGGACAGGCATATGCTAAAGCACAATTGGGAGCAGGTTGTAATATACCCAAGCGTCGTCGTGCTTTTGTTTCCGTTCGTGATGCAGATAAAACTCGAGTAGGTGAAATCGCGAAGCGTCTCATTGAATTAGGTTTTGAAATCATTGCAACACGCGGCACAGCTTTAGCTTTGCAAGCTGCTGGAGTTGATTGCCGCAGAGTGTTTAAGGTAAACGAAGGCCGACCTCATGTTTTGGATTTCATAAAAAATAATGAAATCGATTTTATTGTCAACACGACTGAAGGCAAACAAGCTATTGCAGATTCTTTTGCAATTCGGCGCAATGCATTACAACACAAGGTTAGCTATACTACGACCTTATCAGGAGCAGAGGCTGCTTGTCTTGCAATGAAATATGAAGACAGAGAAACTGTAACTCGATTACAAGATTTACATTAAATATGAGAATGCAGTTGACCTTTATTATTTATAAAGACTAACCAGGGAATTATTTTTGAGGTAAATATGAGCACCAAACATCCTATGACAGTACACGGTGCAGAAGCACTGCAAGCGGAATTAAATCGTTTAAAATTTGTTGATAGACCTCGAATTGTTGAAGAGATTGCCACGGCGCGCGCTCATGGTGATTTGAAAGAAAATGCGGAATACCATGCTGCTCGCGAACAACAAAGTTTTAATGAGGGTCGTATTCAAGAACTCGAAGCGAAATTATCACATGCCCAAATTGTTGATATCAGTAAGTTAACAAACAACGGTAAAGTGGTTTTTGGCTCAACTGTTACTGTATGTCATGTCGCTACTGAGGCTCAATTAACATATCAAATCGTTGGTGAAGATGAGGCTGATATTAAGCAAAATAAAATTTCTTACAGTTCACCAATAGGTCGGTCTTTAATTGGAAAAGAATTGGATGATGTAGTCACTGTCAACACCCCTGGGGGCATGGTGGATTACGAAATCATTGATGTACAATATGCCTGATGGTTTTTGCTTAGGATAAGAGTCCGTCTTATCCTGGGCAAAATGCAGCAAATACATGGTTTATTTTTATCAGGCAAACGGATATTGGAGCTATAATATAAACAGACCATATGCAGTTTAAATGACTGCTATTACAGGATGTAATAATGAATATATTTTCTGAGTGGTTTCAAATAGCTCCAATTCCAGTTGATGCAATCAATGGGCATTATGATGCAGGTCTGGTGGTTTTATCCTATCTCATTGCTGTACTCGCTTCTTATGTCGCATTAAATTTTGTAGGCCGTATTCGCACAGAAAAGAATGCACAAGCCAAAATATACTGGCTTGTCGGTGGTGATTTTGCCATGGGATCAGGAATCTGGTCTATGCATTTTGTGGGGATGTTGGCGTTCATTATGCCGATGCCAATGGAATACGATCTAAGCTGGACGCTCGCTTCTTTAATTGTTGCACTACTTGCCTCAGCTTTGGCATTATTTATTTTGCAAAAAAAGATTATTCACTTTTGCATTTTGCCTTGGGGGGCCTAATCGTTTGGCTTGCTATTTCAACGATGCACTATATGGGCATGCAAGGGATGACGAGTCATATGAACATCCATTACTTGCCATGATTATTTTTTCTGTCCATATTCATTGGTGTTGCCGCCGCTGAAACGGCGATTTGGTTGGCATTACAGAGTAATTACGGTTCGAATCGCAGACAATTTTAAGATAATCAGTTCATTATTAATGGGGATGGCAATTTGTGGCATGCACTATACCGGGATGTCAGCGGCCATATTTACATCTTATGCCTCCCATACTATGCCCTGTGAAAATGCAATTATTCTTCCCAACTATCTGGCTTTTTATATTTCTGGAGTTGTTCTTTTAATTTTTGCCATTGCTCTGACCGCATCGAGGTATTACAAGAAAATGATCATCGCAGTAGAAAATGAAAAAGAATTTCTTAATGCAATGCTTGATAATATGGAGGATGGCATTATTGCATGTCATGCCGAGTGGCGTATTACTGTATTAAATCATGCAATTCAAAGACACATTAATTCAGATAAAGTGAATAAAGACATTAACAACATATTGGATTATTTCAGTCTTTTCACAATGAATCATACGCCCATTAGCAAATAGGACTTTCCTCTGAAGCTGGCTTTAGATGGAGACTCCATTCAAGGTATGGAGCTGATGATGCGTTTTAAAAATAATGAAATGCGTAATGTGGTGATGAACGGTCAAAAAATTATAAATTCAGACGGAAAACATTTAGGCGCGGTTATTGTTCTTCATGACATTACTGATTTAAAGCAAACTGAAAAATTAAAAAAAGAATTTGTTTCAATTGTCAGCCATGAGTTACGTACTCCGCTGACATCGATCCGTGGGTCATTGGGTTTATTGGTAAGTGGTGTCATAGGACCATTTCCAGAAAAGGCAAAAAGATTACTGGAAATTGCCAATAATAATTGTGAGCGCTTGCTTTTATTAATCAATGACATTCTGGATATTGAAAAAATTGAAGCTGGAAAAATGGATTTTGACCTAAAAGTCACTGACATTAATCATATCGTCAAAGAGTCCATTGATGTCAATAAAATATATGCTGACAAGTTTGGAATACGTATTGAATTAGTCCAGCCTGATAAGGAGTATTTAGTCACAATTGATGCGGATCGTCTCATGCAGGTTCTTACCAATTTAATTTCAAATGCGTGTAAATTTTCCCTTAAAGATGAAACAGTCATCATAACAATTACCGCAGTCGGATCATCCGTGCGTGTCGCCATCGCGAATAAGGGTTCAGGAATTACACCTGAATTTCAGCCGCGTATTTTCCAAAAATTCTCTCAGGGGGATGCATCGAATACACGTGGTAAAGGTGGGACTGGTTTAGGGTTGAATATTAGCAAGACGATTATCGAAAAATTGGGTGGTGAATTAGCTTTTACAAGTATTCCTGATGAATTAACAACGT
Organism: Legionella sp.; assembly: GCA_051657005.1. Taxonomy (GTDB): domain Bacteria; phylum Pseudomonadota; class Gammaproteobacteria; order Legionellales; family Legionellaceae; genus Legionella. The sequence goes on from JBOFJV010000346.1 coordinate 6,060, forward strand.
TCTATTTTGATCTGCCTATCGCATCGGAACAACTTCTTGAAAAAGAAGAGTAGGAGATATCCGCAACTGAGAGGAGATTGCTTATTTGTGAAGATGATAGTGATCAGGCCAATTACCTTAAATTACTTTTAGAATCAGCGGGTTTTGTTATCGATGTAGCACCTACGACTGCCACTGCTAAAAAATTATTAGAGTGCGCCACGAAAGTGCACGACCGCTAGTAGCTGAAAGTGCTACCGGGAAAGCGCGACCGAGCGCATTTCGTACTTAGCCTTGGGCTGTATGTGGTAATGCGTATGGTTAAGCGTAGGCAAAGGAAGTTGTAAGCCG
>JBOFJV010000347.1:0-2340 GCA_051657005.1 Legionella sp.
TAAACTTAACGGAGCTCAATCACTTCAACCTTGCGGCTTACGGCTTACAACTTCCTTTGCCTACGCTTAACCATACGCGTTACCACATACAGCCCAAGGCTAAGTACGAAATGCGCTCGGTCGCGCTTTCCCGGTAGCACTTTAAGCTACTAGCAGTCGTGCACTTTCGTGGCGCACTTTGCAGTACTTTTCCAATTTACCGGTTGGTTTATTTCCATCGGACTGGAAATATACGTTAACAAAGATGCCGCTGCATTAATGCGCGACGCCTTTTCAGTCAGCTCACGGGCTTGTATACCCATAGAGGTCATGACATCAAAATTTTGATTTTTGATAATCCTTTTTATAGCACCTAAAGAAAATCCCAAAAACTTTAAAGAAATAATTTGTTGTAATCGAATTAAATCCATTTCCGAATAAAGACGATAGCCACTCGCAGAACGTTTTTCTGGCTTTAATAAGCCAATTTCATCATAATATTGTAATGACCTAATGGTTAATGAAGTCATTTGGCTGATTTCTTTAATTTGATAATATTTCATGCAGCTTTCTCCTGAAAACTGATTTTAAACGATGACGTAACGTAATGGTCAATATTAAAAGCAAAAATACTTGCGAAAGGATAACTCTATGACTAAAAACAGCCCTACTTTGTTAAAATACATTACCGAAATCCAGGCAATAGCTCAAAACGGGTTGGCCTATGCACATAATGAATTTGACAAAGAAAGATATCTAAGACTGCGTGATATTGCCTCTGAACTAACCGCCAATTATTCAGGAACTCCTCTTGAAGAAGTCAAAGAGTTATTTTCTTTGCAACATGGCTATGCGACACCTAAGGTTGATGTACGTGCCTTCATCCTAAAAGAAAATAAAGTACTCTTAGTTAAAGAGCGTGCTGATGGATTATGGACTTTACCTGGAGGCTGGGCAGAAACAAATGAGTCAGCATCTGAATCCGTCGCTCGAGAAGTCAAAGAAGAAACTGGATTTGATGTGACTGTTACCCGTTTACTTGCATTATGGGATAGGCAAAAACATGAGCATCCCATACAGTGGCCTCATACCTACAAATGCTTTTTCTTTTGCAATATCTTTGCTGGCGAAGCCAAAGAGAATATAGAAATATCCGAAATTGATTTTTTTCCTCTCGATAACTTACCTCCTTTATCCACATCACGCGTTACCGAAAAACAGGTGTTGCGTTTGTATGAACACGTTCTCAACTCTGATAAAACTCTTTTTGATTAATAATAGCGTTCAGCAAATCCTTAGACACTGTATATTTTGTTAGCAATATACAGTGCTAAACACATGTAATAAATCCAATCCCAAGTCCAATACAACTCATCCGTGCAAGCGATTTATAAATTAGGTATACTCTTTTCCTAACTTTCGCATACAGGAGCTAAAAATGGCACGTGGAATAAATAAGGTGATTCTGATTGGTAATGTTGGCGTTGACCCTGACGTCCGCTACTTACCTAATGGCAATGCTGTAACCACCATCTCGATCGCTACCAGTGAAAGCTGGAAAGATAAAGTGACCGGAGAGAAACAAGAGCGAACAGAATGGCATCGCGTAGTCTGTTTTAATCGTTTAGGTGAGATTGCCGGTGAATACGTACGCAAAGGTTCAAAACTTTACATTGAGGGAAGTTTAAGAACCAGAAAATGGCAAGATCAACAAGGTCAAGACAAATACACTACTGAAATTGTAGCCAATGACATTCAAATGCTTGATGGTAAAGGTGGCAGTGCTGCAAATTATGATGATGTGCCACAAGCTCAATTTGCTCCGGCAAATCCAGGCGCAGCCAGACAACAATCAGCCCCAGTACCTCAAGATGCTTTTGATCAGCTCGATGATGATGTCCCGTTTTAATTGATACACCGTGATTTAAGGATAAATCCATAGCAACAGGATTTATCCACTTTTAGCCTGGATAATTGCAATGCACTCAAGGCTAAAATAAAATCAAATTGATTTAATTTTTAATCTTTGTCTTTTTTATGTATAATCCTAATCCTTTTAACGTTATCCATTAGTTTTATGCCTATATTATTAAACGACTTTATTCAACAACATCACGGCAAATTGAACACTGCGCCGCTCATTGAAAAAATGCGTAAACACCCTCCTGCCGCCAAATATACTTTAAATTCAAGGTATTACTATGAAGAATATAAAAAATCAAGGCTCTTTCCCATTTAAGGTGGCAGCTCTAATCACCCACAGAGCACCTTAACACGCACTCTGTAATTTTCAAATTTTCTAAAACCATAATCTCTTCGCTGAATGAGTTTCATTTTACGATGACACCCTTCTGTGATTCC
>JBOFJV010000348.1:0-3485 GCA_051657005.1 Legionella sp.
ATGCGCTCGGTCGCGCTTTCCCGGTAGCACTTTCAGCTACTAGCGGTCGTGCACTTTCGTGGCGCACTTCAATTTTTTTCTAAATATAGTTCGTTCACCACTGTACGACACGCAGTGGCGTATAGGGGTGAGTAGTTACTTTTATGGAATATTTTCTATAAAAAATCATGAAGATTAAATTTTTAGGTGCAACACAAACAGTTACAGGTTCGAAATATTTAATTGAGGTGGACCAGATAAAAATACTGGTTGATTGCGGCCTTTTTCAAGGCTTTAAAGAACTTAGTTTAAGAAATTGGGAGCGAATACCTATCAATCCAGCCGAAATTAACTTTATTTTACTGACCCATGCTCATATTGATCACAGCGGTTATATACCATTAATTGTAAAAAATGGTTTTCGGGGAAAAATAATAAGCACCGAAGCGACTTTTGAACTGGCTAAGATTTTATTACCTGATAGTGGTTATCTGCAGGAAGAAGAAGCTTTTTATGCCAATAAAAAAGGTTATTCAAAGCATCATCCGGCCTTACCTCTTTATACACGAGAAGATGCAGAAATTGCATTAAATTATTTTCCAACAATCAATTTCAATGATTCTTTCAAACTCGTTGAGCATTTTGATGCTCGTTTTTATTATGCAGGGCATATCTTAGGAGCATCTTTAATTAAAGTTCAATACAATAATACCTCCATCCTTTTTTCAGGGGATTTAGGGCGCCATAATGATCCGATTATGAATCCCCCTCAGGGAGCCCCACGAAGCGGATTATTTAGTGCTTGAAGCGACTTATGGGAATCGTTTGCATGAAGCGTTCGATCCTGAAATACAACTCGCGGAGATAATTAATCGTACGGTGAAACGCGGTGGTCTTATTTTAATTCCTGCATTTGCTGTGGGTAGAACCCAAATGCTTTTGTATTACATTCAACAGTTAAAAGCTAAAAATAAGATTCCAGATATCCATGTTTTTGTTGACAGTCCAATGGCGATTAATGCGACTGAAATTTTTTCACGACATGCCACTGAAAATCGTCTAACACCAGAACAGTGTGCGGCTGTATGTAACACAGCGCAATACATTCGTACCGTAGAGGAATCCATGGCGCTTGGGACAAAAAAATGCCGATGATATTGATCTCAGCAAGTGGTATGGCAACTGGTGGGCGAGTGGTTCATCATATTCGCAATTTTGCTTCTAATTATAGAAACACCATTTTGTTTACAGGATTTCAGGCAGGTGGAACACGTGGTGATCGCATTGTGCGTGGCGATAAAGAGATCAAGATGTTTGGACAATTAGTTCCGATTCAAGCAGAAATAGCCAAGATGTGGAACTTATCTGCGCATGTAGATTATGCAGAAATGTTGGATTGGTTGTCTCATATCCAAAAGGCGCCCAAAGCAGTTTTTATAATTCATGGAGAACAGGAGTCAGCGCAATCACTTAAAGAAAAAATAGAACACAAGTTTCATTGGAAATGCATCATTCCAAATTATTTGGATCATCATCTATTGGAGTAGGTATGAAGCGATGAGTACTCAGTTTGATCAGTTGAAGCTAGTTAAATTAGGCATAGATACATTACAAGAGTTTATTATTTATATGCGCTCAGACTGCTTTATTTGCAAATCAGATGGATTTGAGTCATTAACGCAAGTCATTGTCACTTTACATAATCATTCCATTGTTGCCACGGTGAATATGGTTCAATCAAACATCCTCAAAGAAAATGAGGCCAGCGTGTCAGAAAGTGATTGGGAGCAGCTTGAGGCTCGTGTAGGGGACTTGATTACAATCTCGCATTTGCCTCCAGTAACTTCAGTAGGCTACGTACGTTCAAAAATTCATGGAAATGCATTAAATGCGACAGAATTTCATGAAATCATTCGTGATATTGTTGCGGGAAAATATTCGAATATTCATTTATCCAGTTTGATTACCGCCTGCAGTTATAATAACCTAAGTACAGAAGAAATCATTTACTTAACTCAAGCAATGATTGATAGAGGGAAGCGATTGAATTGGACTCATCCTATGATCCTTGATAAACACAGTATCGGATGGATTCCTGGGAATAGAACCACACCCATCATTGTGCCTATAGTTGCTGCAGCCGGTCTTATCATCCCCAAGACCTCTTCACGAGCCATTACTTCACCAGCGGGTACTGTCGACACTGTTGAAACCATGACTACAGTAGACCTTACAGTAGATAAAATTCAACAAGTAGTTGAAGCTGAGGGTGTTTGTATGGCTTGGGGCGGCTCTTTGGGTTTAAGTCCTGCAGATGATATTTTGATTCTAGTAGAGCGTGTTTTGGATCTTGATCCTATGGGGCAAATGATTGCTTCAGTGCTTTCCAAGAAAATTGCTGTGGGTGCAACACATGTATTGATTGATTTACCTGTAGGACCTACAGCAAAAATTCGTTCCGACCTGGAGTTTTCCACCTACCAGAATTATTTCTCTTTGGTCGGTAAAGCCTTGGGTATCCATGTTGAGACTTTAAAAACAACGTGGATTCAACCTCTAGGTAAGGGAATCGGTCCAGCACTTGAGGCAAAAGACATATTAGCGGTGTTGCGTAACGAGCAACATGCACCAATGGATCTAAAAAATAAAGCACTCGATTTGGCCGGAGTTTTATTGGAATTTGGTGACAAAGCATCCCCTGGTCATGGCAGACATTTAGCAAAGCACATATTGGAAAGCGGACAGGCTTTAAACAAGTTTTTGGCAATTTGTAACGCACAAGGTGGATTTAAAGAACCCAAAACAGCTTCGTTAATGCATGAAGTCATCGCAGTAAGAAACGGTGTTGTTACGGAAATTGATAATCGAAATTTGGCGAAAGTTGCCAAGTTAGCAGGTGCCACTCATGATCCTGCAGCAGGTATTTAGTTTTTTGCAAAAATAGGCACGCAGGTTGTGAAAGGACAACCTTTATATAAGATTCATGCTGAAGCCAAAGGCGCGTTGAATTACTCCTGTAATTATGCTTTATCTATGCCTGAAATAATTAAAATTAACCCTGAATCAGCGTGTTCATAATGGTGTTAACTGGAGGGAGTTATAGCCTTGGTGCAGTGTAGCTGAACCAAGGTTTATTGATTCATCTCTGACCCCATGGTTCCGCTACGCTGCACCCAAGCTACGAGACCGTGCCATTTTCGCTTCAGTTTACGCCATTAAGTGAACAGTTATGAATAAAAGGTTAGGCTCATGGACGATAAAATTCTGTTTTCATTGCCAGGTAATCAGGAACTTACCCAATAACTTGCTCAAAAGCTCGGAGTTGGCGTGGGAGAGGCTGAAATTCGAGCTCTTTCCCATTTAAGGTGGCAGCTCTAATCACCCACAGAGCACCTTAACACGCACTCTGTAATTTTCAAATTTTCTAAAACCATAAGCTCTTCGCTGAATTAGTTTCATTTTACGATGAAACCCTTCTGTGATTCCATTTGATTTACTAAACCGCC
>JBOFJV010000349.1:0-2241 GCA_051657005.1 Legionella sp.
TCCAACAACAACTTCATTCTCTTTTAATGAAAAGAGCATTAACACAAAAGGCATGTCGTAAAGTAATACCTACCTTCTTAGGCATGCTGACTGAATTAAAGCAAAGTGCTTTTAAGGCTTTAGCTTCATTGGGTAAGATCCTGTGAGCTTGGAAAGATGAAGTCTCCAGAATGTGGCGGTTTAGTAAATCAAATGGAATCACAGAAGGGTTTCATCCTAAAATGAAACTAATTCAGCGAAGAGCTTATGGTTTTAGAAAATTTGAAAATTACAGAGTGCGTGTTAAGGTGCTCTGTGGGTGATTAGAGCTGCCCCCTTAAATGGGAAAGAGCCAGAAAATCCACCAGCATAGATTACGCCATTCCCTAAAGCGCTTATTATAGTGGCATTAACCAGCATCCTTATTGGCTTCTGCATTTCCCAACCTCGCAAAAAATTAAATAACATACATCCAAAAAAGAGAAGAAGGTAACCTATTTTAAAGTGATAAAAAACAATTTTTTTATTATGTACAAGTATTTATCCACAGCGCCCCAATAAAGTGCACCATGCGTCATTCGAATAGCACAACATCGACTATAATTCAAAGGTGAACAAATTTTTAACATCGATCGCGTACTACAAACAGTGAAAGGCTCTAAATGATTTCTGTAGCTGGATATGAATTGCAAGAAAAAATGCGACATAACCATAATATTGATACTTATTATGCCTTACGGCTAGAGGATCGTTGTAAAGTTTTGATCAAAACGCCAAAAAATCCCCACGTAAACTCTGAGACCCTTGTCATTTTACAGCATGAGTTTCATTTGTTGAATATGATTGAAGCCCCACAATCATCAAGGCCTATAATTTCCTGCAAAACACTGCTACACCTGTTTTGGTTCTGGAAAATATAAAAGGAATGCTCTTATCCTCATACCTCCTGCCCCATCAATTAACGATTGATGTTTTTTTAATTTGTCGCTGCAACTGGTTGATATTTTGTAGTAGTTGCATCAACGTAATATTACCCATAAAGAAATCAGACCTTCAAACATCGTTATAGATCCTGAAAGCATGACCCTAAAACTGGTTGAGTTGAGCGCTTCGAGCAGCCTTACTGACTAATCATTTGACTATTTAAAATTATTCCAGTTTGAAGAAGACTTAGGATATATCTCACCAGAGCAAACAGGACGTATTAACCGCCCCATTGATTATCGTACTGATTTTTATTCACTTGGCATCACCTTTTATGAAATGTTGACGAATCAATTACCATTCCAAACGGTAGATGTCCTTGAGTTAGTCTATAGCCATGTTGCCAAAAAACCACCATCTGTTTTAAAAAAGAGACCGGATGCCCCAAAAATGTTGGCAGCACGAATCAATAAATTATTAGAAAAAATGCCTGAGGACAGATACTCCAGCATTATTGGCCTGAAATCCGATCTCCAGAAATGTTTTAAGCTATGGCAAAACGATGAAGCAGCCAGTGAGTTTTTACTCGGTGCTGATGACATACATGATCATTTAAGCATTTCTCATCGTCTTTATGGTAGAGAAAAAGAAGTACAGCAATGACTGAAAGCGTTTCAACGCATCAGTCAAGGCACCAAAGAAATGGTATTTGTCGCTGGCTACTCAGGAATAGGTAAAATCTCTTTGGTCAATGAGGTACATAAGCCTATTGTTCAACATCAAGGTTATTACATTCAGGGTAAATTTGATCAGCTCCAACAAAATACACCGTACAGTGCCATTGTTTCTGCTTTTAAAAACCTGATAAAACAAGTACTTTCTGAAAATGAAGACCGTTTGGAAAACGTAAAACAACGCCTTATCCATTCTTTGGAAAATGCCGGTCAAGTCATTATTGATGTCATACCTGAAATAGAATTAATTATTGGGAAACAGCCCCCAGTACCTCTACTAGCTCCTACTGAAACGCAGATTCGTTTTAATTTTGCCTTTCAAAATTTTGTCCGTGTCTTTGCCCAGGCAGGACATCCTCTGGTTTTATAGCTGGTAGAGTTAACCAGTCACCTGGCCAACCCCCCATTTAGAACCCATCGTGCCCTACTAAGGCAATGGGCTCAAGACAATTTCATTACATACTAATACCTTATCAATCAGAACAATCGGTGTATTATTTTTGCATCTGGTAGTGGATGCTTCTTTACGAATAGGTCGAATTTATTCCAGTCGAACGACTTGCGTTGACTCCGCCTATTGAGCCATTTAAATATTATCCTCTTG
>JBOFJV010000350.1:0-4286 GCA_051657005.1 Legionella sp.
TATTATGGTGTAAGTTTCAATTTCAAAATGGTGTCAAAATTTCTGTACGCAGCCAAGAGGATAATATTTAAATGGCTCAATAGGCGGAGTCAACGCAAGTCGTTCGACTGGAATAAATTCGACCTATTCGTAAAGAAGCCTCCACTACCAGATGCAAAAATAATACACCGATTGTTCTGATTGAGAAGGTATGCGTATGTAATGAAATTGTCTTGAGCCCATTGCCTTAGTAGGGCACGATTGGTTCTAAATTGGGGGTTGGCCAGGTGACTGGTTAACTCTACCAGCTAAAACCTGTCAAGTATTTTTTGATTTTTTTCAATTTTTTTCTAAATATAGTTCGTTCACCCCTGTACGACACGCAGTGGCGTATAGGTGTGAGTAGTTACAGTTTTATTGTAATTACCTATACTGATTATTTTTATTATAGTCATTATTTTTGGATCAAGTGGCGTGCCTGTTAGCGTTTAAATAATCATTTCTTGGTGAGCGTGTTTGGGATTATGAGTTTGCTTCATATCAAAACTTGAGTGCAATTCGTTTAGGGTGTCGTGGAAATCCATTGTTTTTCAATGACAAACTTGACAAAATTAAATATTACTTTCTAAAATGCAAATGGCTAAATTATATTTTTGCCCTTTAATGCTTATTAAACTAAAAATACTGAAAAGGAATTAAGTCAATGAACAAAATACAATTAACTGGTGTTGCTCTTGCAATGGGTGCTGCTTCTATGTTTGCTATCGCTCCAGCTTTCGCTGCTGATGCTGCTGGTGCTGCAACTGTAAAATGCCAAGGTGGTAATGCATGCAAAGGCCAAAACGCTTGTAAAGGCCAAAACTCTTGTAAAGGTAAAGGTGTTGCTGAGATGGCTAGTGCTGATGATTGTACAAAAGCTGGTGGTACTGTAGCTAAGTAATGTGTTTTGCTCCAGGCATGCATCGCATGCCTGGATCTCTTTTTGTTCCTGACCTGGTTAAATATGGAAGTCTCACAACAAAAAAATCCTAAAAAAATGCCTTTTCTTGGCTTTGGTCTCGGATTACGGCCTGATTACTATGAAGAAATTTTAGCGCAAAAGCCTGATTTGGATTGGTTTGAGATCTTAACCGAAAATTATTTGGTTCCTGGCGGAAAGCCGCTTTATTATCTTGATCAAATACGAGCTCATTATCCTGTCGTGATGCATGGTGTATCGCTTTCATTGGGAAGCGCAGATCCCTTGGATACTGACTATTTGCGCCAATTAAAAGATTTGGCTGCTCGAGTTGAGCCAGCCTGGATTTCAGATCACTTATGCTGGACCGGCGTGAATGGGATTAATGCGCATGATTTATTGCCTATACCCTATACGCAAGAGGCCATAAAGCATATTGTTTCACGTATTCATCAAATCCAGGATTTTTTAGGTCGACCCATTTTAATTGAAAATGTGTCAAGCTATCTAACCTACAAACAATCTGAGATGTCGGAGTGGGATTTTATTCTGGAAATTGTAAATCAGGCAGATTCTTTTATTTTACTTGATGTAAATAATGTCTATGTAAGCTCTGTCAATCATCAATTTAATCCATTAGATTATATTTTTGCACTACCTCCTGAGCGTGTAGTTCAAATTCATTTGGCAGGTCACTCCAATCACGGTCATTACATTATTGATACTCATGATGCTCCGGTAATTCAACCCGTTTGGGCTTTGTATGCTGCGACGTTAAAACGCTTAGGTCCTGTATCCACTATGATTGAGCGAGATGACAACATGCCGCCTTTCGCTGAATTGCTTGCCGAGGTAGAGCAAGCCAGAAGCATTTCTGAGTTGATATTGGTTGAAGAGGTATGTGTATGACCAGTCTGTTGCAAATACAGGCGCAATTTCAAGAGTTTTTATTATCAGGACAAGCGAATATTTCTGAGTCTATTGTTCAAACGGAATTTGTTTCCGTAACTACTCGATTAGGTATTTATGGTGATGCTTATAGACTAAGACTCATTGAAAGTTTGACTGCAAATTTTCCTTCTTTATATGCTTATTTGGGCACAGAAGAATTTAATAAATTAGCTGCATATTATATTGATGCGAATCCTTCAACGTATCGCTCCATTCGTTGGTATGGTGAAAAGCTTTCTGAATACATTAGAACTCATTATGCTCAATACATCTATTTAGCAGAGCTTGCGGATTTTGAATGGAAAATGAGTTTGGCTTTTGATGCGGCAGATGCCTCGTTGGTACAAATTGAAGACATGGCTTTCGTTCCTCCAGAAGCTTGGGCGAATTTACAGTTTGTTCTTCATCCCTCAGTACAAAAAGTAAATTATTATTGGAATACCGTTGCTTTATGGCAGGCATTAACTCATGATCACGAATTGCCAGGCACGCAACAAAGCGAAGAATCTACCGCATGGATTTTATGGCGTGCACCCGATTACACCATTCAATTTTACAGTATGTCGCCCGAAGAGGCTTGGGCTTTAGATGCTTTATCGCAAGTTTTTTCTTTTGGAGCACTTTGTGAGGGACTGTGTCAGTGGGTACAACCAGAAGAGGTTGGAATGAAAGCAGCTTCTTATTTGAAAGGTTGGATCCAAAACGGCATGTTATCGCGATTCATCATTGCTGATTAAATTCACATCAGGTCAAAATTTCCAATCAAACTCATTGATACTTTTGTTGTCTCAGAGCATAATATATATACAAATTGTTTTAAGTCATATTAAAAGAGTATCTCTATGTCTGCAGGTAAATTTGAAGCCCAGTTATTAAAGACCGGTGGAAATGCCACACCGCAAGATGCCTTAATTGAGTTAAAAGAACGTACTATAGACAATCCAGGTAGAGGAAACTGTGGTTTTTACGCCTTTGCAATTGGTTTAATGAACATCATTCAAAATGAAAAAGCGTACAATAAAACGACTATGTTTGATCGTTGTGTGGGTTTGGATAGCTCTGTAAAAGGATATTATGAAGCAATTTGTAATTATGATTTTGATAATCCCAATTATGAGCTGCTTGAAGCGTTACATCGAATGCTTCGCGTCACTACGTTCAATCAACAACTCCAAGAGCTAAGACAAGTTTGTGCGACTGCTGTAAAAAAGGATGAGTATCGAGTTCTTGTTGCGACGAGTACCTATAGAAAATTTGCTGAATTGTACTATGGCATTGATGTCGATCCGCGTTTTAATGAATTTACGAACTCCACGGCGATTAAAGCTGCCATTGCAAAAATTGATCGTAGAAAAGTGATTTTAGAGCATGAAGCATTGGCATTAGTTCCTGTATTTATCTCATTGGTTTATGGTGAAGGGGGGGCCCTCCTGAAACCATTACTTTAATGAGAGAGCCATCATCGACTTCCCCAGTAATTGAAGCCATGCAAAAAATAACTGAAGATTTTGTTTGGGCAGGTCACTTGGATTTGGATTATTTAGCACATGCGTTTGAAGTCAATTTGCATACCTTGGAAAATGGAGAAGCTACCTATCCCTTCCAGGATATAGCGATCCGACATACGATCACTGTTAATAATGAAGACAATAGGCATTGGACTACAAAGGTAATAATGGCCAAGGTATCAAAAACTTTATCTTCGGACAGCGCGTTACCTTCCAAAGCAAAAATTGGCATAGAAATAGATGTTCCTGTAAAAACAACAAAACCTCTTCCTACAAAAAAAACGAAAGCTCCTGATAGTTCTGCAAAGAAACCCGTTACGCAAGAGGAACCTGTAAAAAAAACACCGGTGGCAGAAGATACCCCAAAAAAATCAGCAATGACGGATAAAACGATACCTGGAATGAGGGCAACCAATCCTCAGCAGGAGCTTCATCCACCCAAATAGCCTCAAGGGACGAAGAAAGTAGAAGCCAAACTCCAACAGAAAAATAAATCCTCGAGTAAACCAGTTGAAGACATCCCATTAAAGTCATTGCATGTAAACATTGATGAAGAGCAGCAAATATTAGATAAATTAGTGCGCCTAGTGAATCAATCGGTAATCTCATATTGCAACTACAGTGATTCAATATGGTTTTCATTATTTCACCGACATGGTGAAGCGGGGAGAAGCAGAGCAATGAAGTTTAATGGTGAGTTTTCGCAGATTGATGAGTACAAAGATGCGCGAGAAATGCTGTTTGATTTTCTAAAGGTAACTACTCACCCCTATACGCCACTGCGTGACGTACAGGGGTGAAAGAAACTGTACTCTAACGTTGATTGTTCAATGCCATAGCTACAGCAACCAAAGGATTTATTCCCTTATTTTGCATAGTTTGTAAATAAC
>JBOFJV010000351.1:0-2527 GCA_051657005.1 Legionella sp.
TTGCGCGACAATTTGGTGGCAGGAAAAGGAATTTTAACGGCGAGCGCTTCTGGGCTCGTGGCTATGCTGTTTCTACCGTGGGTTTTGAGGAATCTAAACTTAGGGAATATATTCAAAATCAGGAGCATCTCGATAAAACTAGCGGTGCTGATGAGAAAGGTAATTTTAAAAGTTAGTTTGAACTAATCGCCGGCAGCCCTTGGGGCTGCTCACCACCGTCAAGCCACCTGCTTTGCGGGTGCGGTCTGACTGTTCGGTCAGTTCTTTTTCTTTTGTGCCTGCAAAACCTGTTCTGTATCGGCCTAAATTATTAAAATAAACATGCGTTATCTGGTCCTCATCCCCATTTTCTGCTCTTGCTCTTTCATTTTGCACAAAAAGAAAGCGTTTAAACAAGGGACTGACGCGAGCCTTATCTTCATGACGCTGACCTTGTGTCCCAAATCTATATTCTCGTATAGGGCTGTTTGCATTGGATTTATAATGCCTGACGGTAGACAAACTCGTTCCATGTTGCGGTTTGAAATCACTGGCAAAAGTCGCCTCAACGCGTCCTCTAACTGATCCTGCGTAGGATGGGGATTGTGACTCAAGATTAACCCGCGCATCTTCATCATCTTTTACATGATGCGAAATGGCTTTTTCAATTCCTTCTGAGCTTGGGGTATGGCTCAGTGTAATGTCATTGATGGCTTCGAAAGTTTCTTCCAAAATATGGTTATCATTGTCGTAAAGCGAGAGAATAAAATCATCTAAAGCCTGCACCTCTTCCTTAAGGAGCATTACTTTAAGATTCAGTGCCTCCTCAAGTGTTCTTCCTTCTGAATACGTAGTTTGTTGAACTTCTTTGATAGCAATTATATCGGGTAAAAACCTAAACCTTGTATGAATTTCTTTTGAAAATCAGCCGCAGTAAGAGGAATCCCTTGGCGCAAATTTTCTTGATAGGTTTCGATTCGCGCGCTATCAAGTAATAATTTACTACTGGTATCATCATAGATAATACCAATACTCTCTTCAATGTAAGCAAAAAATTGAGTATAAACATCTCCATAAGGAAAGGCAGGATCATACTCGCCACTAGCGAAACGTACTTTTTTACAAGATCGTCAGGTAACGCATCGAGAACAAGCTCAGGTAATTTGATATTTTTTAAATAGCTATAACAATTCTTATTATGCAAGCTATCGCTAGTTATTAATGCGCTTGTTTGATCATCGGAACTCGCCATCACAATACTCAAAATGGATACTTATCTATATATTAAGTTTAGCCTTAAATTATTAATTCATTATTAAAATGACTGATAAACGGATAAAAAAGGTGGCTTCATGCTTGTTATAAAACATATTTGTCAGGTAAGAATTTGAAATGCTTTGAAATTTCCTTATCGTGGCAAGATCAATGTCGCCTTGCAGTTTGATAGTAAAAATCATTTGCTTCGCTTTTTTTGATTCCATCCATTTCTCAATCAAGGCATATGCACGATCAGGATAGCAGGCAATGTCAGATAAGACCCAATCGTACGATTCGTTCCGTGTTGTGGGATCAATAGCAAACGCACTTTGTTGCAAATTGGTTACATTGTCTCGTTTTGCAATATTGGGATCTAATCACGCTTTATCTACAGCTGTGACTGATGCACCAAAAGATTGCATCACATAGGTCCAACCTCCGGGAGAAGCACCTAAATCAAGAACTTTATCACCAGGTTTGGGGTATTTATCTAATAAAGTAAGTGCCTCCCATAATTTTAAATAGGCTCGATTGGGTGGGTTGACTTTATCTTCAATAAAATAACATGTTCCGTGTGGCCATTTTTTTAAGCGCTTAGTGCTGTACACCAAAGTATTCTGGTCTAATAAACTAAAAGCACCGATTGCAGGAATTTCAGATTCAATTGGAAAGTGGCGCGCTAGCGATGAATAATGGCGTAATTCGCTTTCTATGAAACGAGAGCGCCTTACATGCGAAATCTGGTGTAAGTACCAAAACTTTCCAGCTTGGCGAAGAATTTTTACTGCTTCTGAAATCGATTGAAAAGTGACCATATGGGGTTCTAGCCAAATATCTTGTGCAAAACAGACCTGAGTATTTTTATGGGGCGAAAAAACCAAATCTTCGGCAATGAATGAAACATCACCTAGCTCGTCACAAAGAAGAGATTGGAACTCCGGTTTCGTAACATAGATTGCAGCGACTTTGTGTTCCATCGATTAATACCAAATTTATTTTTAGAAAGAGATGCATCATACCATGTATCCGTACAGTTAATGGCGTCTACTTACGCAAAATATATTGGATTCAAAATGAAGCTTGCGCTGAAAAGACGAGCAGTGATATTGTGATGCTGATCTGTTGCCGGGCTTTTCAGCCCAGCCAAATATCGGCTCTTTCCCATTTAAGGGGGCAGCTCTAATCACCCACAGAGCACCTTAACACGCACTCTGTAATTTTCAAAATTTCTAAAACCATAAGCTCTTCGCTGAATGATTTTCATTTTACGATGACACCCTTCTGTGATTCC
>JBOFJV010000352.1:0-2387 GCA_051657005.1 Legionella sp.
AATGAAAAGAGCATTAACACAAAAGGCATGTCGTAAAGTAATACCTACCTTCTTAGGCATGCTGACTGAATTAAAGCAAAGTGCTTTTAAGGCTTTAGCTGCATTGGGTAAGACCCTGGGAGCTTGGAAAGATGAAGTCTCCAGAATGTGGCGGTTTAGTAAATCAAATGGAATCACAGCAGGGTGTCATCGTAAAATGAAAATCATTCAGCGAAGAGATTATGGTTTTAGAAAATTTGAAAATTACAGAGTGCGTGTTAAGGTGCTCTGTTGGTGATTAGAGCTGCCCCCTTAAATGGGAAAGAGCCATAATTGAATGGCTAAGCAAATGCTGTAACAGAAGTCAAGATCATTATGCCAGCCACCTTAATTGATATTTTTTTGATCATAGAGCGCTAAAGAAAGATTAAAAAAACAAATTTAGCATAGGTCTAGCCTATAGCCAATATATTATTACTAAGAGCGCACTATTTAACTGTCTGATTCTAAAAGTTAAACGACAACCAACATGTCTAAAAATAAAAACCCTGGTTACGCTGCGCTGTACCCAGGCTACAACTCTCTCGCAAACATTGCGGCTAGACTCGCCATTAGGAGCAGTTGTGATCTTAAATGAGTCTTGGTGTATTTATATCTGGGAGATCACTTTCATTGAGATCTTGAAGTGATTGTTTTAATAAACCCACGCGATACATTGAATCGGTGTTTAGCGGATTAATCACATCTAATTTTCCTGAAAATAAATCACTAAAATCAAATGTTACTATAAGATAAAGGCAATTAATTATTTTACTGAAGGTATCTTTTACACCACGGTGTTTTTGTAATTCACTTGTTAATTCAGGATTTGATAACAACTCATTACATGAGTCTACAAACTGTACTCGAGTCATTTCAGAATCATGAACAAGAAACAATTCTTTCACCTCGGTTAATTTTTTATGAAGCAAATAAGCTTGCTCACTTGCTGTAGAATATTTCTCTGCCAGATCTTCCGCCTTTTCTAAGAATTGTTGTAAATATCCATTAAATCCAATCAAATCCAATAGATCATTTCGTAACACCTCTTTTCTTTTAATTGTGAGCGAACGTGAATTAATTAAAGACAGCCAATGTTTATTTGATGAGTTATTTAAAATAATGTCGTGCGCACCATGCTCAGAAGATGAAAAATAAGGCTTGCCATTACGATAAATTTGTAAGCTCATCGGCGTATCATAAGTGATCTCAACATAATCTTCAGCAAGGCGTTCGTGACGCTCCCCCTGAAGTTGACTGTGTAATAACATAAGGGTTTCTTCGGTTCCCCATCTGTAATCCGTATTCAAATGATCGACATAGGATTTAAGATTTTTGTTCTCGTCTGTTAGAAAGAATTGAATGGTCATATTACCTATAATTTCCTCTAACAGTTGCCGTTTATAGAAGTCATCGTCACTAATTTCTTCAAATGTTTTCTGAGGATTTTTTGAGTGAATATCTTGAGCTCTTTGCGGCCATTCGGCTTCAAATTCGTTTATAATTTGTTCATAATTCTCGACCCAAAAGCCTTTCATTTTCTGACATATTTTATCTACTCTGAAAATTTCGGCTTTGGTGTAGTCTTTATCACTAAAATGATTCGATTTAAGCAATGTGGCAAGCGTATTTTTGTTTTTTTGCAGTTCTTTCTTAAAGAGATAGATCATCCCATAATTGGCTGCAGTAAATAAGGAAGATCCCCTTGGATTATTTAAAAAATTAGCTCCAGTCATGGAGGCAGCATATTGTCTTAAAGCAGGACCCAATATGGTCTCAATAATTCTTACAATATGCGCCATGGTAAACGATTTGTTTTTTTCATTTTCTAATACATAAAAGAGTTTTGCTTTTTGAGGAGCTCCGAGTCCCAATCGTTCAAATATTCGCTCAGCGCTATCTATGTCTCCCTTTTTACGCAAATAGTACATTAAAGAGATACCATAGGAATAATAAAGACAATTGCCTTTTCCGCTGTTATCCACTGTGTTTAATTTTTTTCGAGACATAATCGTAAGCACATAGTTTACAGGACAGTTATAGTATATATACTTTTGACCAAAAATAATCTAGCTTATAGATAAGTCAGACCGCACCCGCAAAGCAGGTGGATTGACGGTGGTGAGCAGCCCCAAGGGCTGCCGGCGATTAGTTCAAACTAACTTTTAAAATTACATTTCTCATCAGCACCTCTCGTTTTATCGAGCTGCTCCTGATTTTGAATATATTACCTAAGTTTAGATTCCTCAAAACCCACGGTAGAAACAGCATAGCCACGAGCCAAGAAGCGCTCGCCGTTAAAATTCCTTTTCCTGCCACCAAATTGTCGCGCAACCGCAATAGCACTTTTTCCTTTGATGTATCCAATA
>JBOFJV010000353.1:0-3931 GCA_051657005.1 Legionella sp.
TCCAGTTATTTACAAACTATGCAAAATAAGGGAATAAATCCTTTGGTTGCTGTAGCTATGGCATTGAACAATCAACGTTAGAGTACAGTTTCTTTCACCACTGTACGTCACGCAGTGGCCTATAGGGGTGAGTAGTTACGATTACCTTTTGAAAGAACTATAAGATATGCTCTTAATTGGATTATAGAGCAGAGTTCTTATGAGTATTCAAAATAGGATTATTTTTCTCATGAATCGGCTGAAACAAATAATGATAACCCCAAGCACCTATGTTGCTGCTGTCATTGTAACCGTGCTTGGCTGTGGAGTTGGTGGGGTGATTGGCGCTATTGCAGGTGGGTTTATCGGCCATGATTATAAGCTTGTTACCGGATGTACGCTTCTTTGGCCTGGATTAGAGCCTTCAATTGTTTTTTGGTCTATGATGGGACTCATCATAGGAACAGCAAGAGGTGGTGCAATTGCTGGATTAATTACGATTTATAAGATTTATAATAGAAATAAGAGACTCAAGAGTCTTTCTGCTGATACTATTTCCGAAATAATATTAAGTTCTCTTGGAGTTGGCATCGAAGTCTCTGTAGGAATGGGTTTGGGGGCTGTTATAGGAAGTTTGAAACTGCCTGGCGTGGGCTCGGTCATCTGAGCAGGGATTGGATTATTGCTGATGCTTTTTACGGCACCCTTAGAAAAAAAGAAGAAACCGAAACAAAAATAATTCACTTATTGATCGTGTATTAAGACTCTAAAGGAATGAGCTATGAATCACTTAAATGATTTACGTGAGTATATTAGTGCTTTAAGAGCACTTAATGAAGTTCAGGAAATAAATGTCGAAGTAGACCCTTATCTGGAAATTGGCGGAATCATTCGTCATTCTTATGACTTACGTGCTCCAGCGCCATTGTTCAATACCATTAATGGTAGTCGACACGGTATTCGTATCTTAGGGGCTCCGGTCGCTGCAAGAAATAAACCTAAAATGTTGATGTCACGGGTTGCTGTATCGTTGGGTTTAGATCCTAAAACCACTGATCAGGAGATTGTTAAAGTATTAGCTGATTTACCCAAATGCAAATCGATTCAGCCAACCATTGTCGCGAGCGGTCATTGTAAGGAAAATATATTTGTCGGTGATGCAGTGGATCTGAATCATATTCCTGCGCCTCAGCTTAATAGCCATGATGGCGGTGCATACATCAGTACTTTATGAACCATAGTTTGTGCTACACCAGATGGCAGTTGGGTGAACTGGGCGATTGCCAGAGTGATGTACTTCGGTGAAAAAAATCGTTTAGTAGCCAATGTAGTTCCTGGTCAAGACACGAATAAAATACTGGACATGTGGACTGCTATAGGAAAGCCAATGCCGTTTGCTTTATTTCAAGGAGGAGCGCCGATTATTCCCTTTGTTTCTGGAATGTGTATTCCCGAACGCGTGAATGAACGCGATGTTATTGGTGGATATTTAAATAAACCACTGGAGCTCGTGGCATGTGAAACGGTAAATTTGGAAGTCCAGGCTAATGCAGAAATTGTGATTGATGGCACCTTTTCTATCGATGAATTAGTGGAAGAAGGGCCGATGGGTGAGTTTTCTGGTAGCATTTGTTTGGCAGGAAAAAATAATAACCAGGTGTTAAATATAAGTGCGGTAAGCTATAGAAACAATGTCATTCTACCCGTCGTTGTCGTGGGATACCCTATAGAAGAAAACCATACGGTTTGGGCTTTAGGCATTGCTGCCAAAATTTATTCTGATTTAAAAGAAGCAAAAGTTCCTGTAACCAGTTGTTTCATTCCTTTTGAAAGCGCGGTGCATTGGCTTGTCGTGACTATTGACAGCCAATACATCTGGGCGTAAAAAAGTCTGGAACTTATAAAAGTGCGGAAATCATTGATCAAATTAAAAACGTGTTATGTAAAACCAAGCCCGTTATTTGGATGGCTAAAATCCTTGTCATTGCAGATGACATCGATCCGAGTAATATCAACGATGTCGTGTGGGCATTTGCTACTCGATGCAATCCGGATAACCAGTTTATTTTCCCTAATGAAGATTTGCCTATGCCTTTAGTTACCTTTTTATCTAAAGAAGAAAAGGAAAAGCTCAAGTGCACCAAGACCATATACAATTGCTTAAGACCTGACAACTGGACTCAAGAGGAAATACCTGCTACTGCTAAGTTTGAGACCAATTGGCCTGAAGAAATTAGAAACAAGGTTTTGAGTCAGTGGCATCTTTATGGTTATGAGCAATAAAGAATAGGTGCTATCTCATTGCAAATGTTAGGATTATTCCGATCTGCTCCCTCTCCCGCGTCAGGCGTGTGAGCCGTAAAATGATGTTCTTTCGCTGGCAGAGGGTTGGGGAGAGGGAATGTCACGAATGGCTATAGAAGTTATAGCTCTCATTTTAGGTGGCTAATCCCATTTGCAAACGGTCTATTTGTCCCATTTTATGGTGCAAGAGACATCCCTTGATGAAATATCATCTGCCATGCGTCGTTCTTTTTTCTCCAAATTGAAATGCGGCGCGATAATTTACTTTCTGAATGAGCGTTTTTCTTAAGTTCACAGAGGTAGGTGAGTAAAATCACATCGGATGATAAAAGCTTTGCTTCAAACTCCGATCCTTTGCCGTCTGAGTAATCCTCTACAGACAACCAACGAGCGACCTCCTTTTTATCGTGGATTTCTCCTTTACTGCCGTATTCAAGAAATTCATCATTAATGAGGTGGGTTAAATTATCAATTGGGCCTTTTTTAGCGAGTAATTGTTGTTCATAATGAATAATTTGGTTGACAACAGATTCCATAAGAAGTTCCTCTACTGTTACAGGGTTATGGATATCATACGCGATTCAAAAATTTGGTCGAGAAATATGATAATATATGCCAAGATAAGTAAGTAATTTTCTACTTTTCAAAAGCACATTTTTAAATAAGGTTTTTTGAAAATACTTTTTTATAGCCTGACAAAAGGTTCGCGATGAAAAAGAAACGTATTATAATCGGCATTACTGGGGCTTCCGGGATTATTTACGGCATACGTCTTTTGGAGTTATTAGCCAATACAGAATATGAAACGCATCTTATCGTTTCCAAAGCGGCGCAACAGACTCGTGCTTATGAATCAGAATTATCTGCTGCAGATCTCAACAAACTTGCAGATAAGTATTATTCAATTCAAGAAATTGATGCCTGTATTTCCAGTGGATCTTACCTTACTGCCGGAATGATTGTGGCACCATGTTCCATGCGTACTTTAGCGGATATTGCTTGTGGGACAACGTCTAATTTATTAACACGTGCAGCCGATGTTATTTTGAAAGAGCGCAGAAGATTGGTTCTGATGGTTCGTGAAACACCTTTGCATCTTGGCCATATTGAAAACATGAAACGCGCGACTGAAATAGGTGCTATTATTGCGCCTCCCGTGCCTGCATTTTACAATAATCCGCAAACAATCGACGATATGGTTACTTATAGTGTTGGACGTGTTCTGGATTTGTTTGATATCAAGGTAAATTGCATCCACCGTTGGAAAGAAAAAGAACCCGTTAAAGAATATGGATATTAATGTGCTAGATATTCAATCGTCATCTTTCGCAGAAAAACTCTCAACTCTGCTTGATGAGGTAAAATCCGATGCGCTTTTGAAGAAACAACTATTAAGCGACCCTGAGAAATTTCTGGCTACTCATGATATTGTTCTTCAGGATTATCAAATTATTGTTGAAGAGCGGCAAGGTTACGGATTGTTTTTTGCTGTCCAACCTAAAAAAATGCGGCTCTTTCCCATTTAAGGTGGCAGCTCTAATCACCCACAGAGCACCTTAACACGCACTCTGTAATTTTCAAATTTTCTAAAACCATAAGCTCTTCGCTGAATGATTTTCATTTTACGATGACACCCTTCTGTGATTCC
>JBOFJV010000354.1:0-8936 GCA_051657005.1 Legionella sp.
TTACAACTTCCTTTGCCTACGCTTAACCATACGCGTTACCACATACAGCCCAAGGCTAAGTACGAAATGCGCTCGGTCGCGCTTTCCCGGTAGCACTTTCAGCTACTAGCGGTCGTGCACTTTCGTGGCGCACTTTGAATCTTTTTTAATCCATTATAAGGTAGTTCTAAACCAATTAGTCAACTGCTCCATGATTATATGACGTTTTATGAGCGTGCTGAAAATACTAAGAATCGTGAGCGAACACTGCATCATCTAGGTTTCATGCTGAGTCGATCCGAGCTCGATAGCGCCGTTAAAGAAGCACTATTTACTGTTTTTTTAAATCATCATGCATTTTTTGACGAGCAAATCAGTTATCAATTATTTTTGTATGATGCTAAAAGAATTATCCGTTATTTTGGTCTGCGCGGCGGAGAAAAAAACTATCAACGTGTGATTGACCTATGCACTTTGGCACTAAAAACCTTAATCCCACCCAACATCCAGAAATTACCCAAGTAGCGCAACATGCTTTATCAGAAGCGCAACTTGAATTAAATTTTACGAGAGATCAAGGTTTTTTCTCTGGGCTCTTCAAGCACATTAAAAGGTGTTGGACTTATGGTTGGACTGGTTTTTTTAAACCCAACTTACCAACCTATGTTGTTTCAGAATCATTAAATACTGAGGCAGCCTCGAGAAAACCCAGGGAAAAGATAAAAAAATCGATATCGATTCACGAATCAGAAAAAGATCTCCCTGCGTTGCTAAATGACATCGCAGATGAAACTGATACCCTATGCACCCAAGAGCAATTTGAAAACATTATTAAAGCATTGGCACTTTATTCACTCGAGATGAAGCCTAAGGAGGAGCTTGCTACCCGTCAAAAACTACATAACTTATACCACTACGTTCTCAATGATAAAGGAAAAAATGCAAGTCTTTATCGTTGGTTAAAAGACAATCAAAATCCATTTATTATCAATCAATTTCGTCTGGTAGAGTTGATATTAAAGGAAAAATCGCACGACGATATGGGATTGTTATTCGCACAAATAAATGAAGATTCGGACCAACTTCAATACATTGCAGACGAATTTAATTGCACTATGCCGGAATTGATCATTGCCGATCTTCCAAACCCAACCCACTCAGCAACCACTGAATTTGTAGAAAATACAACCAAAGTCCTTGCAGAATATATGACAGGAGCAACTGAACTGGCACAAAATGCATGGAGTTGGGCCGTAGGTGTCGCAGATGGTTTTTTTAAAAAAATGCAAACCGCGCCCCACGATGAAGAGGAAGGATTTGAAGTCGAACATGTCGAATCATTTCGAGCATCAAACACACAACAGTAGTAGGGTGTAACGAAGCGAAATCTTCGTTACACCCATATTAAGAACCTCAGGAAAAAATGGCACTGAATCATAGCCTGGGTGCAGCGTAGCGGAACCATGGGTTCTAAGTCACATCAATAAACCCTGGATTCGCGCTGCACCCAGGCTATAATGTGTGAACAATGACTCGAGCGTTTCAATGATTAAGTTTCCAACGTTTATGCATCCAGTTCCACTGTTCCGGATGAGCCAAAATAATACGTTCCAATGCCTGGTTATACGCTAAAGTATTATAATAAAGAGAGTCCGCAGTATTGCCATAATCTTTCCATGGAATCGGATCAAAAAACTCTAAAACATGCTTTCCATTCGGCAACCGGTATCCAGCTGCAGGAATAACCGGAACACCAGTATAACGAGATAACGTAGCCAAACTCCGATAAGTTCCCGCTTTAGTACCAAAAAACTCTACGGCAATTCCATCACGATTAGCCAAAGAGGCATGTTGATCAAGTACGAAAATCACGGCATGATTTTGTTCTAACGCAGCACAGACTTTATCTAAAGAGTTTTTTTTGGGAATAACATTTAATCCCACTTGATAGTATTGTTTGAATAAGCTGCGCTCAATGGATTTAATGGATAAAGTTCGGCGAATGAAATGAAATTGTCCTTGAAACTCTTTGAAATTGAGTACTCCTCCAATAGGAGCTACTTCCCAATTACCAAAATGTCCTGTTAAAACTAAAACCCCTTTTTGTTGTGCCACAACGGCCAACATATTTTCATGCCCGCGCACTTCAACCTGATTTCGCAAAGAGTCTTCACTCATAAAACGCAAATGGATTGCTTCTTTCAGCGACTTGAATAAATGAGAATAATAAGAGATTGTCAGCCGCTTTTTTTGCGTTGCATTTAATTTATCCCCATAGACACGATCGATATTTGCCATAATCACTTGCCGCTTATAAGGCAGGAATTTATAGACGAATCGTCCTATCCAGCTTACAGGCAATGCATCAATTTTTTGGTCTAAATTAGTCACAAGCTTTAATCACCAAACATGCATTCATACTGGCAAATCCTCGAGTAATCGTCAATGCATAAGGGGCTTTTAGGGAATGATGCTCTGCACTCACTGCCAATCCCTCACAACTGGAAGCAACATGGTGCAAGTTAGCAATTCCTGGGACGCATTTTGCTGACAATGAATAAGTGGTCATCACCGCATCGATTAGCCCAGAGGCACAAATGGTATGCCCCATAGACCACTTAAATGCGGTTACAGGCGTTTTTTGCCCAAACACATTTTGTATTGCTTGCGATTCGCTGTAATCTGACTTGTTATTCCCATTACCATGGGCAACAACAACCCCTACATCTTCAGGAGTTAATTTTACGGCATCCAATGTGTTTTGCATCAGCTCAGTAAGTTGTTGGCCACTCGCATCAAGGGAAAATAATCCCTGAGTTTCTGTGGTAGACAATCCACCCACAATTTCACCATAGCACGTTGCAGAACGTGCACGAACACTCGCTTCACTTTCCAATACTAACGCAGCAGCACCTTCAGCTAAAATCGTTCCATCATGCTCTTCATCAAAAGGCTTTAAATGACGAGCACTTAAAACACCCAATTGCTCATAATAAAATAAAGACTGTGGCTCAACAGCCATATCATAAGCAACTACTACAGAGCGCTCTGCCAGGCCTGTTTGGATTGCATGATAGGCTTCCAATAACGCTTGTGCACCGCCAACAGCATGATTTGTAATGTTATGATTCTGGCCCTTAAACTCATAAGTAATCCCTGTATATGCCAAAACATTATTAGGTAATATGCGTAACAACCACATCGGATGTACTGTTTCAAATAATTGTTGTGCAAAATCCGGCATATTATCGTGAGTTTTTGCCAGTAGAGGTAAAAAGTCATATTGTTGAAAATATTTGTTTCCTGGCGATCCAACATAAACAGCAGTTTGTTCATTAAACGCCGTTGGATTCTCAAGCATATCCCGATACAGAATCATTTTACTTTGCTCTACGGCTTGCACTGCCGCATTAATCCCGAGCACGTCTGGACGGGAAATCACTTTGATTAATTTACGATCAGGCAACATTTTTGCAGGATTATAATCTTTTAATTCGCCTCCCAGTCGACAAGGCCATTGTGATAAATCCCATTGGGTAATTTCAGCAATTCCGCTTTTTCCAACAAAGATCGCATCCCAAGTTGCGTCAGCAGTGGCACCCGATGCGGTTAATGCACTTCGTCCCGTAATAAATACTCGATTATTTTGACTCATTGATCCGCTCCTTCAAACTCAGGATGCTTAAATAACAAGCAACTATTGGAGCCACCAAATCCAAAAGAATTGGATAGTACGACGCCTAAGGAAGCATTGCGTGGCCCATCAACTACATAATCCAAATCGCATTCTGGATCAGGTGTGGTTAAATTAGCCGTTTTGGGTATTTTTGCTTGCTCTATGGATTTAACTGCTAACACTGCCTCAAGTGCTCCTGCTGCAGCAATCAAATGACCTGTTTGGCTTTTGGTTGAACTTACAGGCAAGTGGGTTACATGCTCACCAAAAACGGCTTTAATCGCATTGGTTTCGCTTAAATCGTTCATTTTAGTGGAGGTTCCGTGCGCATTAATATAACTCACATCAGAAGCGTGCACTCCTGCGTCTCGCAGAGCGCCTTCTATTGCCTGAATCGCCCCATCACCACTTGGATGGGAATCAGTAATGCGATAAGAACTTAAGGAATTTCCTTCCCCAGATAACTCAGCATAAATACGTGCGCCACGTGCTTTTGCTTTATCCCATTCTTCCAGAATTAAAAACGCAGCACCTTCTCCTAATACAAACCCGTTTCGTGTTCCATCAAAGGGACGACTGGCTGTTTCTGGCGTATTGTTATACGTAGATAAAGCACCTAATAAACAAAAACTGGATAAGCCGAGCTGGTTAACCATCGAGTCAAATCCCCCCGCCAGCATAAAATCAGCTTCACCGCGACGAATTACTTGCATTGCCAATCCCAAAGCTTGGCCGCCTGAAGCACACGCGGTATGGACTGAGGAAGCATAGCCTCGTATTCCAAATTGTTGAATTAATAAAGACAATCCTGAATTAGGTGTTGTTTTACCGAAATCGGATAATTTATAAAACTCTCGAGTATGTGCTTGCAATTGAGTCCAATCCACTTGACCGTATTGGGCACAAGCTTGTTGAAATCGGTGCAAATACTCAAATTCAGCAGTCATCATCCCACTCCCTGTAACCACCCCCCATTGGGATGCGGTTTGTTCTGTGGGTAAAATACCAGCATCATCAAATGCTTGTTGTGCCGCCTCCAGAGCGAATCTGGTAAAAGATAAGGAAAATCGAGTCTGCTTCGTAGCTAACTTAGGGCTAAGAATAAAGTTTTTCACTTCGGCAGCAATAGTAGTCGGAAAAGCGCTGGCATCAAATTGTTTGATTTCAGCAATACCAGACTGCCCTGCTAATAAATTGGACCACGTGGATTGAGCATTCAGACCAATAGGTGAAATCGCTCCCAAACCTGTAATAGCAACTCGTCTTTTTTTCACTTTATTTACCTCTGTGAATAAGAACTACATCCACAACACAAACACGTTTACTGGCAACCTCACTGCGAAAAGCAAGGATCAACTCATCTTCGGTTTGTTTTTTGACAGTAACAAAACATTCAAGTACATCACCAGGATGGACAAATTCATTCATTTTAATTTTGCGTAATGCACTCACCGTATAAGATGTTGCATAGCCTGCACGCGCAACAAATTCACGAGCTAAATTGAGCTTACATTCCAGTAATACCGTCATCGGCAATACCGGTTTTTTAGGAAAATGGTCTGGAAAATAGGGCGCCGCACGCGTTATCCGTTTTTCAGCAACTAAACTGACTCCAGGCTGACATGAACGAACTCGGTCAAAGGTCATGGACACTTGTGGTAGATTCAGCTTCATGAGCAAGTCGTCATCCGTTACGAGTACGCTTTCATTACTCATAACCTCCCAATCACCTGGACGATAAATTTCAGCGAATTGCTGTTGTACTTGTTCCAAATCAATAAAGTTATCCATAGGCAATAAAGGCCCCAATGCGCCTTCAAGCCGAAAAACAAGTTCATTTCCTATGCGGGCCTCACTATGATACTGCATTACTGCATCATCCAGACGATCAATAAACGACTCAAGTAATAACGTCTCGCCTACATAAGCTGAGCGATGCATTGATGCACTAGCAGCAATACCCGCAACAGGTCTGTGCGTAAAACCTTGACACTGCATCACATTCCATGCAGCCAATTGACCTAGTGTTTCTCCGATTATAGAAGGGATAAAACAAGGACGTCCCTGTTCATCAGCTGTGAGAAAAGCGTCATCTGCAGTAATGTGTTTAATCCCCCGGGCCCAATGGCCAGGTGACAAATCAACAATACGGTCAACAAATAAGAATCTCATCGGTCTCTACTCAGCCCTTACAAAGATTTAAAAATGGTGCAAAATCAAGCGCCAGATGCAACAGATTGCTGCTCTTGGACTGCAGTAACAACTAATTTACAGAAGGTTTCAACTGTAAATAACATCGGTATTTCGTTGACTTTCATGCTTGGTTTGAATTGATCAGCAGGAACTTCACTTAAGTAATTTTGCAATGCTTGCAAACCATTATCAGTTAATACACCGCCTTTCTCAAACTCATCTTCAGCCAAATCACCACGTGCATTTTTTTCCAATTGACCACGAGGAATTTTAATTTTGAATTCTTTTTCCAATTGAAACACCAAATCAAGAAAATCAATGGATTCAGCGCCGAGATCTGCGATTAATCGACTATTAAGAGACACTTCTTCTTCATCAATCACCAGCACATCAGCAACAATTTCTCTAACTTTAGGATAAACGGTTGTGACATTCATATTTTGCCCTCAGGGATCAGCTAATTTACAAATACCGAAATTATATCATAGATTTTTTTAAAGGCATAAAATTAAAGCAACGAGGATATTAACCCACTTGGCTATACCCTGCATCAACAAATAATGTATGCGCATTAATCATAGATGCTTCTGGCAAACACAGCAGATAAACTGCATTGGCTACATCTTGGGTAGTCAAAGGTCTGTCGGTTAAAGAGTGCGCCTGATATTCATCCAGTAGCTGTTCTCTATTTGGAAAATGTTTTAATGCATCCGTATCAACTACTCCGGCTGAAACTGTATTGACGGTGATCCCATCAACAGCCAACTCCAGACTCAAAGAACGAACCAAAGACTCAAGAGCAGCCTTAGATGCGCCAATAAATGCATAATTAGGAATTGCTCGGTGTGCCCCAAGACTGGACAAAGCAATCACCCGACTCCCTTTGGGCATTAATGGACGACCTTCTGTCGCCAAATGATTTAATGCCAACGCATTCGTCTCTAAACACCAGCGCCAATGCTTGGTAGACATCTTAAGCGCAGGTTTTAAAACACCACTTGCTGCGTTACTAATCAAAAAATCCAGTCGATCAAAGTGTTCACGAAATTGACTAAACATTTCTTTTACCGACTGATGATCGGCCACATTGGCTTGCAAAGCAATTGCTTTGCGCCCCATACACTGGATCTCTTGAACCAAAGCCAAGGCCTCATCAGAACTATTGTAATAAACGATAGCAATATCACAACCTGACTGAGCTAACTTTAATGCCGTTGCCTTTCCAATGCCTCGCGCACCGCCAGTAATTAAGCCTACTTTACCTGCAAAGACTAAACTCATGAAACCTACCTCATTAACTTTTATTTAAAAATGCCATTTTTAGGCCAAAATGAATGCTACATTTTCATTTTTATTCGCTGATAAAGCAATCATTAGCGCATTAAATTTTTAAATATCTTGTTTCTAGAGTGCTAACTTTGTACTATCGGCACACGATAAGATAAACGTATGTTAATGAATGAAGTATTCTTGGTCTAAAACTGTATTTCCAATTGCCGCAATTTTTTCCTTCCGCATGTTAGGTTTGTTTTTGCTTATCCCCGTGTTTAGCATCTATGCAGAAAACTTACATCGTGCAACACCTGCTTTAATCGGATTGGCTCTAGGTATTTATGGCCTTGCACAAGGCGTAATGCAAATGCCTTTTGGTATGATCTCCGATAAAGTAGGTAGAAAACCAATGATTACTCTAGGCTTACTCCTTTTTGCTTGCGGCAGTCTGTTAGGAGCAATTACCGATTCGATTTATGGAATGATCTTTGCCCGAGCCTTACAAGGCACAGGAGCAATAGGCAGTGTTTTAATTGCTCTGCTTGCTGATTTAACACCTGATACACAACGCACCAAAGCCATGGCAGTCATTGGCATGACAATAGGCACATCATTCAGTATTGCTATGGTGGTTAGTCCAGCCCTCACCCATCACTTTGGTTTGGCAGGTATTTTTTATTTAACTGCCGCCTTAGCATTATTGGGCATCATCTTCTTGCATTTAGTAATTCCTAAACCTGCAAGCGAACGTTTTCACAATGACAGTGAAACAAACCCTGTTTTATTAAAGCAAGTGGTATCCAACCCACATTTACAACGTCTTAACGTAGGTATTTTCTGCCAACATTTTATTCTGACGGCAACCTTTTTTGCGATTCCTTTTATATTAAGAAAACAAGTAGAACAAGGACACTTAACACAGCAATGGCATTTTTATTTACCCATTATGCTGTTTTCATTCATTCTCATGATTCCATTTATTCTCATTGCAGAAAAGAAAAAACATATGAAAAGTGTTTTTTTAATCTCGGTATTAATCACCGCTATAGCTCAGTTCTTATTGGCTTTTACTTTTCAAAATTGGTTCATTTTATGCGCTCTCATGTTAGTTTATTTTGTCGCATTTAATATTCTTGAAGCAGCATTACCTTCATTAATCTCGAAGCAAGCCAACCCAAAGAGCAAAGGAACGGCTATGGGTATTTATTCAACCAGTCAATTCTTAGGGCTTTTTGTTGGTGGGGCTCTTTCCGGTATTTTATACCAATGGAATAGCAGTCTTGGCATCTTTATTGTGAACGCTCTATTCGCTGGCCTATGGTTCCTTGCGTCCTGCTCAATGAAACCCAATATGTATGTTTCAACACTCATTTTGCATTATCCCTGGTCTGAGAAAAAGGAAAATGTCCTCACCCAATTATTAAATACTAAAGGAATTATTGAAGCAGCACTCGCAGAAGAAGAACACGTTATTTATTTACGGATTGATAAAGAGCACTATCTTGAAGGCAGTGCAGAAAAAGTTATTAATTTCTCTGCTTAAAAACCATATAAATTTATTAAATCAAACAAAAAACTGCCGTTTTTGCGAATGAAGTGACACAATCCAAAACAGAATTCTAACGAGATGCTTCGCGAAGGCTCGCAAGGACAAAATTGAGGGACCCAGTGAACAGTTAATGGCATCAAGGTAGCCGTCAGGCTAAGCACCAAATGCAATCAAAAGCAGGTTGGGTCTTGAGGTATCGATACCTATTTTGCAAGTAGGTTTTTAGCAAAAAATCCGTCGTTGCGAGCCGTAGGCGACGCAATCCAG
>JBOFJV010000355.1:0-5041 GCA_051657005.1 Legionella sp.
CAAACACTACATGGTATTTACAGTCATATTTCGAGTGACTTAAACTCTCATACGATGATGTTGTCATAATTACTCTCCTGTGAAACCGTCAAGTCCACAGCTGTATTTTGACATCATCGTCACTAAATCTGAAGGCTAATCATTGAGAGTCTCACTAGTCAAACTAGTGGTTTACCTGTCTTAAAATTATTGAAAGCATCCTTGGTGAAGGAACACGAATCACGAGTGTGACTGAATACAAAAATGATCATCTCCGTATTTTACGCCCGTCAGCACTCTTACCTGAGGACAAACAGCAGGTGATCGCTGCGTCCATACATAAAATTGGCAAAAATTACAGCTTGCGTCATCTTTTTGATCTCGCGCGTTTTATTTTTCCCTGGAGTATTTTTCCACGAAAATGGCGCTCATCATTCTTTCAACGTAACTACTCACCCCTGTACGTCACGCAGTGGCGTATAGGGGTGAGTAGTTACAAATAAGCTTTATAAAAAATTAAATTTTTATTATTTATCAATTGATTAAGAATTTTTGAGACTATTGCTAGTAAAACAACCGAGCATATTTTTAACATAATCCATAAAAATAATAGCCAAAAAATATGCTGTCAATAAAATATACTACAGCCAGTGACGGCAATGGCTGAGAGGATATAACGAAGGGCGGCTCATTGCTGCCCCCACCATCCCGATGATATTTTTATGTTAACGCGCTCTCTTCTCGGTAATATTCATTTTTGATGCTGGAAGCAAACACATACTAAGCAATCTCTACTCGAGATAATTTAAAAGGTAAATTATCTGGAGGAGAGGTTTTCCATAAACTCAATACATGTCCTGCCCCTATCACTTTACATGCGAGCGCGTACTTTTTTAATTCATGTATATGTTTATTCACTCGTGGTGGAATAATACCCCAATCATAATAACATTCATTTCCAGTATTAATTCCATCCGCCAAGCGTTGCAAACGTTCATCTTGCTTATCTGATTCAAGAGCAGTTTTGATTAAAGATACCGATAAATCCATTTTTCCATAAATTTCTTTTGCCTTAATTGGGTCATTTTTACTTAGATTTTGTATTATTCCTACATTAACGCCGGTTATACTCATATCTCCGGAATTGGAAATATAGAGTTCTGGATTCCAAAGTGGGTTCATTTCAACGATTTCTTTATTTGAACAATACTGGATCATTTTTTTTGACATAACGCCTGCTATATCAACACCACTGCTTTTCTTGTGAAACATATGTTCTAATTCTATAGCAAAATCAAATAAGCTGGAGCGAGTTAAATACTTTTGAAAAATAGCCCATTCTGAAACAGCGACGCAAAGAGCAGCGGAAAAGCCAAGGCCGCTGCATGGGGGAATAGTTGATTCTATATTAAAAGATCCGTTTAATTTACATGGATCTTTATCAAGCAGGCGACACGCTTTATCAACGATGGATTGTAATATTAATTGATGAAAATTGCTCTCGTTAGCTAAAGTAAAGTACTCCTTTTGCCTGGCTCCAGGTTCATAACTTAAGCTCAGTGTGTATTCTCGAAATGGGGTAACTAAAGAAAATCCTCTTTCCAGAATCAAGTGCTCTCCAGATAAAATACATTTTGCAGGTATTTGAATATTAAAAGACATTGCCAAATCTCCCTTGAAGCAAGACTATTTGTTTGAATTTCTAATGCAATTGAGCATTTCGAATGCATCGGTTTCATTAATAAAATTGGTTTTTTCTAATTTAGTTAATAACATTTGATTTAAAGCAGGGATTTCCTGAACTTTAGCATTTACTGCCAAGCATAAGTTTTTTATATGAAGTTTCATATGTCCACTGACAATTCCATCAGAAACAAGTGCTTTTATTGCTGCCAGATTTTGTACTAATCCTATAGCTGCAACTACTCGAGACAGTTCATCAGCCCGCGTAATGCCAAGTATTTCGAGACATATTTTAGCAATGGGATGGATATGCGTTACCCCTCCAACTGTTCCTAATTGAATGGGTGCCTCAAGAAAGCCATGTAAATTTCCGTCACGCATTTCCCAGTTAGTAATTGAACTGTATTGCCCACTTCGAGCCGCATAGGCATGGACTCCAGCGTCAACAGCACGCCAATCATTACCTGTAGCAATTAATACCGCATCCATACCATTCATAACACCTTTGTTATTTGTTGCAGCGCGATAGGGGTCTATTTGAGCAAATAAAGAGGCCTCTTCAATACGTTTTCCTAATTCTGGGTCAATATTATTAATCACTGCATGAGCAACAGTGATTTTTTGATCGGGTAAATTGGATAGAATGCACATTGTTACTTGTTCATTGATATGTAATTCCACTAATTCTCGTAAGAATTCACAGGCTTGATTAATTCTATTAGCTCCCATGGCATCGACTGAATCTATTAATACGTGTAAAACCCCCATGATTTTACCATCAGGTCTTTCTATAGTGCGTACAATAATATCTGAAGCCCCGCCACCACGTTTAAAAAGAGAACCTAATATGGTTTGATTCACTTGGTGTAAAAAGAACTCTTTTTGCGCATTTAGTTTTTTTTCAAAATAAATGGGATCTTGAAGGCATGCGATTTGGATTTGACCTATTCCATGTCGTCCTAAAATCTTTGTACTTAAATTCCCATGCATAGCAAGCCATTTGGCTGTTTTACTCACTCCTGCTATAACGGAATGCTCTTCAATCGCCATCGGAATAATAAAATTTTTCTCATCAATACAAAAATTAACTGCGAGTCCTAATGGAATTGCAAACCAACCAATAGGATTTTCTATTAGAGTATGGAGTAGCTTTTCTTGTTTTACTCCTCCATGTTTTAATTCCTTAACATATTGAGAATCTAAAAAACCCATTGCGATGAGATTTTTAATTTTTTCTTTTTGGCTTAGCTTTGAAAATCCTTCCATGAATCTGGTTTTTTTTTCTCCATGCTCGATCATAATCAAACCGTTTTGTGTGCAATTAATACACAAAATATAGTATACAAAAATTTATTGGTCAACATACTAGCAAGTGTTCGAATTGCATGCAGATGTTATAGAAATAGGCTAAAAAAGATTTGCTGGACGGGAAATAACCGTGAGGATATAACGAAGTGGGCTTATTGCCGCCCCTCATCGCTAAGGACATCAAATTAAGCTGCATTTTTATTTTGATGACGAATTTTCATATAAGTCTCCGCACTGATTTCTTCCCTCTCGCCTAAATCCTTTTTTACATCCTCAGCCCATTGACCTTCAGCAGCTAATTTTCCTGCGGTCAATACGAGCAATTCTGCCCCGCAGCCTGAACCGTAAGAAAAAGCGGTAATTTGATCACCTTTTTGCAAACCACATAATGTTTTTGCTACAGAAACCCATAAACTTGCAGTATAGGAATTCCCAGTCAGAGTATTCCAATCCATCGTTGGCTGAATTTTCTCAAGGAAAAATTGTTCAATTTTTTCAGAATCCAAGCCTTGAGATTGGCAAACCTCTACAAACGCTTTTTTTACCATTTTAGGAAAAGGAACATGAAAACAAAGTGCTTTATAAAAATTAAGAGCCTGATCCAAATTGAGATTTTTTGCGGCGCACAACGACCTAAAACAACTCTTTGCTGCTTCTTTATAACACTCAAGACTAAACTCCCCATGACACAAAGGTAATTGTTCAAATTCCGGTCTCCAGAAGTCAACTACTGGTTTGCTAAAAGGGTATGAAACAGGGTCAATACAGGAGATATCGGGTGTATCAATAATAAAAGCAACAGCACCTGCTCCTTGCGTAGGTTCACCTGGATCGCCAACTTGATAGAGAGCAACATCCGCAGCAATGACCAGCGCTGCTTTTTTCTGCAACCCCGGAAAGATTCCACTCCATAGTCTGCCTTATACCTAAAGTACCACCATAACAGGCATGTTTTACTTCATAGGGTCGAACAGCGCCATGTATGCCTAACTTC
This sequence comes from Legionella sp., assembly GCA_051657005.1. Classification (GTDB taxonomy): domain Bacteria; phylum Pseudomonadota; class Gammaproteobacteria; order Legionellales; family Legionellaceae; genus Legionella. The sequence continues at coordinate 3,965 of JBOFJV010000355.1, forward strand.
TCTGCTACAAAAGCACTGAGTGGCCGACTCATGTCGGGTGCACTTTCAGTACCGACAGCCAAAAGACCAATGTCTTCAAGTTTACCTTCCCATCGTGAAAGAGCGCTCTTTGCTGCCTCAACAGCCAAATCAACTACCGTTGTATCCTCAGGGCAAAGAGAAATTTGCTTACAACCTAAGTCAATAGTATATTTATTTGGATCAACGCCACTTAACTCAGCCAGTTTTTCTGTTGAAAGGAAAAACGAGGTGAAATTGAGACCTATTGACGAAAATCCAAACGTTTTTTGCTTCATGATGACTCCTACGACGACAAAATGACTCTCAATGGTATAACTTAATATGAATGCAAATCCTTTATTAACAAAATAATTTACACTCAATGTGCATTGAAAAGATTTGGTTGTTAATTAAAACATTTGCTTTAATAATAGACTGCAGTGGTCAATTATCAATCAATTGATTGATAAATTATGATGGCTTAACGTGGAAGTATTGCGTAACTGACCACGATTGTCGTTGCGAGCACCCCTGCATGATGCAGTTTTCTGCATAGCAGCTACGTGCAAGGTTGGTCTTGGTAAATAGTTCGTAAGATGCTCAAAATAAATTGATATTGAACGATCAGACTTACACGGGTACAAACTTTTCAATATAGACTTTTTGGGGAAAATAGTTGATTTTTTCTAAAGTTTGTTGGATTAAATTGGTAAAGCCTTCTGGGCCACAAATATAAATATCAGGTTCATGAAACGATTTTACTAAGGTAATGATTTCTTCTTCTGATAAGAGCCCATGACCATTTGTCGGGCGATAGGTAATAGTAAATGAATGCAGTTTTTCAGATATCGCCCTAAACTCATCTTCCAAAATAAAATCATCTGACGATAGGGCGCAATAGAGCACATGCATTCTTGTTGCACTTTGAGACGCAACTAATAATTTTAAGACAGGTAAACCACTAGTTTGACTAGTGAGACTCTCAAGGCTTAGCCTTCAGATTTAGTGACGATGATGTCAAAATACAGCTGTGGACTTGACGGTTTCACAGGAGAGTACTTATGACAACATCATCGT
>JBOFJV010000356.1:0-7423 GCA_051657005.1 Legionella sp.
ATTCGACCTATTCGTAAAGAAGCATCCACTACCAGATGCAAAAATAATACACCGATTGTTCTGATTGATAAGGTATGAGTATGTAATGAAATTGTCTTGAGACCATTGCCTTAGTAGGGCACGATGGGTTCTAAATGGGGGGTTGGCCAGGGGACTGGTTAACTCTACCAGCTATAAAATTGAATGGATGAAAATAAAATCGCTTAATAAAAATAGTGATTTTTATGAAAAATGGAAGCGTTATCTTTCTGTTTTAAGCTATATTCCTGAAAAAGCTTCACCTGAAAACCGGCTTAATGATCAAAATGAAGTGACAATAAAAATAAGAAGCAAAATTGTATTTTGTTTATTAACATGTACCACTTATGAACAAATGCCCAGTTTTGAAATGTTAAAGGATCTTAAACAACCAGATTTAGTAAGACATTATCAGCAAAGAAAAGCATTGCAATTACAGCAAGAGCAATTGAATTTATCAATAAGCATATAGTGAGAGGCCCAAGGTTTCAATTTCCTGATACGCGTTGATTCATTAATAGAATGTGAGTGCTATAGAGCCGTTTTATACGGCTGGTGCGGTAACTGGTAATCCAGGGGCTTCATAGCGTTTTGGTTCTACATCTTTTGCTTTGGATGCGGTAGCAAACAAGCCAAAGCGTTGGGTGAGCTCGCTAATTTCAGGTGGGTTATCTACTGTAGTCTTGATGTTGTCGAGGAGCTTTTTCCTGGTTGGCGTATATAAATATAATGCTTCAAGTAAGGACAGGAAACACAATTTTATGTAAGCAAAACTAAATGTATTTACTTGTCTGTGTGCAAGAATAATCCTTGAGAAATTAGGGTCTTCAACCTGAGTTTGTATTTGCTTTATACGCTCCTGAATAGGCAATGCCTGGTTTTCGGCAATTTTACTCAACGTTTTGATGCGTGTTGTTTTTGCTTTTAATGTTTTTTCACTTTCAAATAATGAGCGTTTGTTTTGCAATGCTTCCGTAGAATAGCCAAAATAAATTTTAAATTGTTCCAATGCAACGCGTACAGAATCAAGATGATAGTATTCTGCATAGTATTTTTCCTCAACAGCGCTGATTTTTACTTTTAATTGTTTTTTTACGCTGAGATTGATGTCTTTCGCTGTTTTTGCGTTAGTAATGATTTCTTCTTTGAAATTGAGTAGATATTCCTCAAGCTTTGCCTGATATTCTTGATCGGTATATTGCAAGCCTATGTAACGATTACAGAGTGCATCAAGATGCTTCTTGAACGCTTCAGTAGTATATTTTTCAACAAACGTGAATGTGTCTTCTTCCTGCACTTGGGCTAAATGAGTAAGATGAGTCAATTTCTCTTCTGCTGTTTTCAATCGCATTCGATGAGTGGCTTTGACACCTCGGTAGTGATGATGGCTGGCTTTGATTAATGCATCAATTTCCGTATAGTGAGGCTGGTAGTCTTTAAGCCCGGCATTACACAACTCATCCAGCTTGTGATCATCAGAATAATCGCTAGTAGCAATTTCTACTTTTTTATCAAATTTGAGTTTCGCGAGTTTAGGAAGCGCTTTTTGATAAGCGGCGTGTAACTTTTGTTCGTTCTGTTGTATTTCCTCATCGGATGGAAACATACTGTCAGGATCATTATATCTCAGATAGCTTTGATATAAATCTTCAATGTCTTGATATTCTCTATCTATTTTCTTTAAGTATTTCTTAGCATTTTTAACTTGCCGTCTGGCTAGAATGGTTCTTTTTTCTAACGGTGCTTTATCACAAACTAATCCGATATTGGTTTTTGAATCCAAGTCCAGTGAATGGAGAAATCCTTTAAAAAATTCATCAGTTATTTGTTTTAACGGTCCTGATAGTTTTCCTGGCTCAAGACCTAATCTATCTTCCCAGAAATCTGCTTCAAGCAGCATGGGCGTAAGTAGAGTTGGTCGAATTTTTTCTAGGTTATACACTACGTTGTCATGAGCTGTACTCGTAAATTCATTGAGTTTTTTAGTCAGCTCCTGGTAGAGGTAAACCATATTTTTGGTTTGTAGGAAGAGCTTAAAATAAGAATCCGAACTATTGATTAATTCTTCAATGAATAAGGTCGCTTTTTTGGCTCGTCGATGGAGCTCGTTGAGTTCTTCTGTAGTGAGATGGTTATTATTTTTAAATGCCCTAATGTGTTTCGGACTGATGTAGAAGGCATTAAGAACATACCAAAGCGAATTGTATTGAACGGGCGTTGAGCCATAGGGAACCTGTTCTGGGCCTACTTGATAGGCATCAGATTGCTCTTGTAATGTTGCATAAAGTGTTTGTGCTTTGTCTACTAAATTGCGAGCGATAAACCCTAAGTGCGGATCGGCAACCAAGCGCTTACTTAACTTAATGATTTCGTTAAGATGTCCATATGCCTGTAATAAATAAGCAACATAAATACTTTTCGCACTTTTATTATTAAGCTTTTCAAACGCACGGATGATCGACTCCAAGTGATACAAGCTGTTAAAAATATCTTTTATTGCAGACACTTGTTTGCTTTGAGTCAGTCTGAGATTGTCATCCTCCATTTCTGGAAAAGGTACTGTATTGGCTAATGTCTGTTCCACGTAATCAAATGCGGTGTTTGATGCATCTTTTAACGTCCCTACAATTTTGCCTTGAGTTGCTTGTTTACTTTTATCTTGCATTTCCGGGAAAAGCAGGTGTCCAGTTTTGGGCGTTAACTCTGCTTGCATTGCTTTGTTAAACAGTTGGGTCATTTCCATGAGTGATTTTCTAAAGTCAGTGATGTATTTAGAGTAGTTTGTGTTTGGAATAACGTAATGTTCTCTGCCATTGTCGGGGTCAGTTTGAAGTGGTGTTGCTTCATTTTCAGACTCGAATTTTTCTTGCGCTAAATCATAATAGACCCGTGCACTATGATTTAATTTTTTATGTGTATCGTTAAAGAATTCTTTCAAATGTTCTTCTAGGCTTAAAAGTGTCTTCACTGATGGAGCATTTCTACGACTGATTTTTTTATTGGATAATAGTACGACAAGATATTGATCCAGTTTTAAGGCCTCTTGCTTTTTTTCAGGTGGAACGGCAAAAAGGAAATAAGGCTGGAACGCATTATATAAATTACGCCATTCTTCTTTTACTTTAGGATCAAGTTTTTTCAGGAGCATGATATTGTCCTGAAGTTTCGGGTTTTGCGTTATTTGCTCTTTTAATAAATCGATGAATTTAATAGTGAAGTTAACACTGTCTTCCGGTTCTGGAAGTTCTTTAAGTATCACGGACAGTTTGTTTATTTTATTTCGATACCACTGCCGTACTTCAAGCGATTCATTCGCGCTTAATTGTTCGGGATTTTCTAGGGTCTTATTTCCCTCTGTGACTTTAAAAAGCAGTTTCGCATCTTTCGCACGTTTCATTTGTAGTGCTTCTGATTCCTCGTTACTAAGAAACTGGCCTTTTTGAAGGTTATAATAACGCGCACTTTGATCTTGCCACTTTGTAAAAAAATCGAGGATGTTTTTATCCAGTCTTGAAAATAAGGACGTAGGCGGGGCTTCTAATATATCCAAAGGTTTATTCGCGAGTAACGCCGCCAAATAGTTTTCAAAATTTTGAGCCGCATCTTTCAGTTCTGGCGAGATACATAATTTAAAATAGGGCTGAAAGATTTTATATAAAGTACGACACTCTTCTTTTACTTGTTCATCAAGTTCAGTTAATAGCAGGTTTTTTCCGTAGAGCTGAGGTTTTGTATGAATTTGCTCTTTTATAAGATCAGAGAAGCGTTTGTAAGCATTTAAAACGGTTTGAAATTCTGCTTTATTAAACCATTCATAATTGATTCGATCAAAGCGATCCTGGATTTCTTTATCCAGGGATTGAAAAAGTTTGGTTGGGGGTGTTTTTGCTATTGGTTTTTTCGCAAAGAAATCGACTAAATATTTTTCATAGTCTTTAAATTCTCGCGGGACAATAAAGCCGAGATAAGGTTGGAAGATCTCGTATAAATTTTGACATTCTGACTTTAATTGTTCTTCCAGATTATTTAAATCAAGTTCCTCTTCATAAAGGTCAGGATTGGCAGCAATTTGCGCATTAATAATTTTTACAAAGCGCGCATAGGCATCGCGTATGCGTTGAAATTCTGCTTTGGTAATTTTGGTTTTTTTCTCTTTTTCTGACTCAATGAGCAGAGGTATTGATTCATCAAGCGCATAGATATTGGTTTTTTCACTATAGAAAGAAAGCGTGGTCTTTTTATGTGTTGCATCAAGTAAATCGCGTAATTCTTTTTGTTTTGCTAAAACAAAGCGAATATGGTCCGCAGGACGTTCGTTTTTTATCTGACTGACCATTTTTCGCGGGGATGCAGACCAACTTTCTTCCTCAGATCCTGTAAGTTGCGTGACGATTAGCTCATTTAAATCACCATCCAATTGAATCATATAAGGGATGAGAAGCTTATAATGACTCATCAGATCTTTTTTTACATTAGGAGGAAACTGGTACAAACGTAAATTCTTATAACTGGGATTGCCTAAGCTTTCAAAAAAGCGTTTATATGCCTCATCCTCCATGTCTGCTTTTTCATAATAAGGATAAAGCACTAAATTGGTATTTTTATGTACGGAATCGATTAAATCTTTATTTAAATTAATATGAAATATTTGGCTGTTTTCATCTTTGGTAATTAAATCTTGTAATGCATTTTGTTTTTCTATAACAAAATCAATATGATCTGCAGGTTTTTGGCTTCTTGCCCAGCGTAAGGGTTTTCCCAGATAGGAATACCAGCTTTCTTTTTCAGGTCCGGTGAGCCTGGTGATGATTAATTCATTTAAATCAATATCCAGTTTCATCATATAAGGTTTAAGCAGCTTATAATGCTTTATGAGTTCTTTTTTTACCTCGGGATGGAACTGATATAAACGAAAGTCTTTATAAAGCGGATCACTCAATATTTTGAAAAATTGTTTGCAGGCTTCGTCAGCTTTTCCGATTCTATATAAGTCTTTATTGGCTTTATCGATTCGTTTGTAGGACATTTCTAATCTTAATTCCACAAAACGTGAATCTTCTATCTCAAGTAATTCGGCTCCTTTGGCTTGAAAGTCCACTACCTTCTTCGGAAGATACGTGATCGCGTCGTATAAAACCTTGACTTTCTCCATTAAAGGGATGGATAAAGCTCCTGGTTTAAGCATGGAATTATCTTCAATTTTATCTACCAAACCAAATAATGTTGGCAACACCGTGTATTTTAGCTGGGATAATTTATCTCTAATTAAATCTTGAGATGATTCACTGAGCTCGCCTATTTGTTCTAAGGAGCTCATGGATAAAGTGATTATATTGCATATAATATGGATGTAATTTAACACTTTAACCGAAACAAAAACGCTATTCCCTTGTAAATTTTCTATATCATTCAATAGGTTCAGTGCTGCGTTTTGTAATTCATCCAATTTCTCCTGATTCAGTTTGGGTTCTGACTCTTTAAATTGAGAAGAATACTGTTGGATGTAGAGCGTTAATTTATCAATATAACTTGGTAAAACTGCGCTGAACTGAGTTAAAAAGTTATAATCGACATCACCACCAAGGGGGCGCATTTGATCGATGGCAATTCCAACTACCTCTCCTGCTTTATGGGCTACTGGTGCCTCTTGTTGCAGGGCTTTTACTTTCTTTTTTTGTTCTTGAGCATAATTTTGTGCAAAATCTTGTACTTTACCTAATAGAGGCAGAAGTACTTTCAATTCATCACTAAATATGTCCTTTAAATCGACATCCAAATGAGTCAGTAAATAGCTGGCCTCATAGGCGAGATCAATGGTTTTATCATAGAGATGTTTTAGATCACCAAAGTTTTTCCTGACATCAACACGTTCCAAATCCAAAAAGGTTAAGCGGCCATAATGTAGGGCATTAATCAGTTTTTTAATTTGGGAGATGTTATCGGGATCAAGATCATATTTTTTGAATGGAGCCCATTGCGTATGACCTTTTCGCGAAGACGCGGCGAGTACACGAGACCTGAACGCATCTAATGTAAAAGGTAAGGTATGTCCTTTTTTCGATGTAATGCCAAGAATTTCCGGCAGCAAAAGCTCTAAGCCTTGAAGAGAAAAAGCTGAGTTTAAATCAATTTCCAGTTCTTCTTTTTTTATGACAGCCGTAACTAATTTACCTTCAGGATTAAGAACTGTGTATTCAAGTCCAACATCCAATATCCGAACATAAAATACTCCATTTTCTGGCTTTATTGTGTCGGACATTAAAGCGAAACTAAAAGTAGTGACTCCTTGTATTTCTGGTTCGGTATGATTTCTTTTTGAAGTAATTGCAAGAATTTTAGGTAGAAGCGGTTCCAGGCCTTTTGGGGAAAAAACAGAGTTAAAGTCAATTTTTAACTCTTCTGTTTTGATTACATCAGTAATTAATTTGCCCTTAGAATCAAGGACTGTATATTCAAGTCCTTCTTTGCTCATACGAACAACAAATGAGTCCTTTTCTGGCGTAACTTCCTTGGGTACTAAGGAAGGTTTGTATTGAAGGAGAGGGTAGGTGTGCTTTCTTTGTAATGCAATCTCAAGAAGTTTAGGCATCAATGCTTCTAAATCTTTGGTCGAAGAAAGTGAGTTTAAATCAACCTTTAATTCTTCTTTTTTGATCACATCAGTTATTGTTTTACCCTCAGCGTCAAGAACAGTGTATTCGAGCCCCTTATCGCTGATCCTGACACAGAATAAGTCTTTCTCAAGCGTGACTTTTTTAGGCATTATGGAAAGTTTGTATTTGAAGGGTGATGGTGCATCAAGATCTTCAAGCACAGCATCCTTAATGACCTCATCAACTCCCGCATCATTGGTTGCGATGACTGAGTAGGCTATTTTTCCGTCTTTTGCTCTGAGGTAGAGCTTACCTTTTTCTAAGACAGTTTCATCTGACATGAAACACAGTTCATAACGTGGAAAATAACGGGCTATTCTGGGGCTAACGTTTTTGCTGTAGAGCACTTCAAAAATTTTGGTTTCGATTTGCTCGAGTAGTTTGGATATCTGGTTTTTTTTAAATGATTCTAATAATTTTATATGCTCTTCATCAAAAGACAACGCACTAGTGTAGAGCGTTTTAAAGATTTTAGTGTCAATTATATATTTTTCAATCATTACAGATGACCTAAAACATAGATGAAAGATAGTTTATAGGATAAAACTTAAGCCAGTATTAAGAATATCGGCTCTACACCAATTAAGGTGGCACTTTAATCAAATTAGTCTAGACTAAGTCATTGATTTAGCGAACAAAAGGAGATTAAAGTGCCGAAGTACAATCTTATCCTAAATTTACCTGGATTTTCCATAGTAAAAGTGAGTGGATATCAACCATTAATATTAGATGTAAGCTATAACCGATTAGCC
>JBOFJV010000357.1:0-14749 GCA_051657005.1 Legionella sp.
CGGTTTAGTAAATCAAATGGAATCACAGAAGGGTTTCATCGTAAAATGAAACTAATTCAGCGAAGAGCTTATGGTTTTAGAAAATTTGAAAATTACAGAGTGCGTGTTAAGGTGCTCTGTGGGTGATTAGAGCTGCCCCATTAAATGGTAAAGAGCCAAAAACCCGCAACAGCGGGTTTTTTAAACCAATACACAATTAACGTTTTGAGTATTGAGTTGCACGACGTGCTTTGTGCAGACCCACTTTCTTTCTTTCAACACGACGTGAGTCACGAGTTAATAAACCACGTGCACGGAGTTTTCTACGTACAGAATTAGGATTAGGCTCTGCATCTTGTGCCAATCCTTTCTCATCGTAAGCAACTAGCGCTCTTGCGATACCTAAACGGACAGCACCTGCTTGACCAGAAATACCACCTCCAGATACGGTAATATAAACGTCAAATTTATTGACAAGATCAACGGTTTCAAGTGGCTGCATCACAACCATGCAAGAGGTTTCACGGCAAAAATATTCTTGTAAAGTACGACCATTCACTTGGATCTGACCTTTACCTGGACGTAAAAACACACGAGCTGTTGAACTTTTTCTACGACCAGTGCCGTAGTATTGCTTCACTTCAGCCATAATAATTATTCCTCAATATCAAATTGCTTGGGTTGCTGCGCAGTATGTGGATGCTCGCTACCAACATATACTTTTAGCTTGCGATACATCTCTCTGCCTAAAGGATTTTTTGGTAACATCCCTTTAACAGCAAGTTCGATAATTCTAACAGGATTTCTAGCCTGTAATTTCTCAAAACTATCTGATTTTATTCCACCAGGATATCCGGTGTGACGATAATACATTTTATCTTTAAATTTACGGCCAGTCACAACAACTTTTTCCGCATTTGTAACGATAATGTAATCGCCAGTATCAACATGTGGGGTATACTCAGATTTATGCTTGCCTCGTAAACGACGGGCAATTTCAGTTGCTAAGCGACCCAAAACTTTATCACTGGCATCAACCACTAACCAGTCACGTTTGACTTCATGGCTTTTGGCACTAAATGTCTTCATTAAATGAACTCCGAACCGCCTAAATTGGTAATCTTCTATCATGGACGGGCGATTTTAACCAAAACAGAAACATCCTACAAGTAAAAAGGATAAAAATTTATAAACAATTAACTAAATCCGTGTAAATATAACAAATTCCACGCGAGAATAAAGAATGAATTTTAATCTATTTAATAGACTTGAGCAATAAATGCTACGTTAATTACTCTTTATCAATTAACAATTGCTGTGCTACACCACCAGCAATTAAATGCTTTTCAATAATTTCATCAATATCTGCAAAAGACGAATAAGAATACCAAACACCTTCAGGATAAATGACAACACATGGGCCTGAACTACAACGCCCCAGACAGCCAGACTTACTCACGCGAACCTTTCCTGGCCCATGCATCTCTAATTCCAGAAGTCGCGATTTCATGTACTGAAAATACTCTTCACCACAAGAATTGGCGCAACATTGCTTGCCTGCCGCCTTTTGGTTGGTACATACAAGAACGTGCTTAGTGTAATAAGTCAATGAATTACTTTCCTATAGACTCAATTTTAGTTTTTAATTTTAAACCAGGTTTAAAAGTAACAACCCTTCTGTCTACTACCGGTATTTCTTCACCAGTTTTAGGGTTCCTTCCTGGTCTTTGTGGCTTATCTCTTAAAGTAAAATTACCAAACCCCGATAACTTCACATGGTTTCCATGCTCAAGGGCGTGGCGTAACTCTTCAAAAAAATTCTCGACCATTTCCTTTGATGCAGGCTTGGATAATTTTAATTCATCACACAAGGTTTCTGCCATTATTGCTTTACTTAGTGCATTCACGATTATTCCCTCAATATGATTGAAAATTTATTTTCTAACGTATTGATTATAGCACTAATTAGGGAATTAATCTCGGCGTCAACTAATGTTCGACTTTCATCTTGTAACGTCATGGCTACAGCCAAACTCTTCTTGCCGTTGGGAACTCCTTCACCCATGTACACATCAAATACATCAAACGATTTAAGCCAATTTTCTTTGATGGTCTCCCTAACAGCTGATTCAATTTGCTGAACACTAATGTCAGTATCGACTAAAAACGATAAATCTCTGCGTATTTGTGGGTATTTAGAAATGGTTTTATAACGTGGTGTCTGATGCCTAATTAATGCCTCTAAATTGAGCTCAAATAACAAGACATCATGTTGCAAGTCCAAGGCATCAGCTAAACGTGGGTGCAATGCCCCCAGCCATCCAGCAAAAGCACCATTAATTTTTATTTGAGCAGATTGACCAGGATGTAAGGCTTCATGGGATTCTGGAATAAGCTCGACTTGTGCTAATTTCAACGATGCAAATAACGATTGTAAATCACCTTTTAAATCAAAAAAATCAAACAATCGAGTAGGCTGGCTCCAATTAACACTCGCTTGCTCACCCATTAATAACCCGGCGACACAGGTACGTTCAGTGAGTTTGGTTTTGTTGACATCAAACACCACTCCAACTTCAAAAAACTTGATTGCGTTTTGCTGACGATGCACATTATAAATCATCGAAGCAATTAAGCCTGGCCACAACCCAACGCGCATTTGCGATAACTCAGATGAAATCGGGTTAATTAACTGCATGTATTCTTTATGAGGATAAAGCTCATGTTGCAACTCAGGATCCACAAAACTATAGCTGATCGTTTCATGATATCCTCGATTTGCAAACCAATGAGAAAGTATGGCTGCAATTTCCTCATTCCCACAGGTTGTACTCGCTTGTACAAGCGTATAAGTAGGTTGAGCCTGTAAATTATCATAACCATAAAGGCGGATAATTTCTTCAACCAAATCTTCATCATGTTGGATATCAAAGCGATGAGAAGGAATCGTTACATCGAATAAATGATCTCGAGCCTGCAGAACAATACCGATACCTTGTAATAAATTTTTCATTTCGTCTGTAGAAATCCTCAACCCAGTCAATCGTTTCACTTTGTCAGTATTAAATGTGAAACGTACTGTTTCGGGTTGGTGTTTTTTATCGCACACATCAATAACAGGTCCAGCATCGCCACCTGTAATGGATAGGATCAATTCTGTAGCTCTTTCTAAAGCTTTTATTTGTAAATTGGGATCGACGCCACGTTCAAAACGTTGCGATGAGTCACTAAATAAACCGAATTTTCGTGCAATCCCAGCAACAATAATGGGATTAAAAAACGCGCTTTCCAAAAATACATCGCAAGTGTGGGCTTGTACCGCACTGTTTGCCCCCCCCATAATACCTGCCATGGCTAAAGGTTTTTCCTTATCGGCAATAACCAGCACTTTTTCATTTAAGACCAACTCTTGGCCATCAAGCAGCTCTAATTGTTCTTGATTAGTACTGAAACGAACGTTAATTTCGCCTTTTATAGTTGCCAAATCAAAAGCATGCATCGGCTGCCCTAATTCAAGCATCACGTAATTCATCACATCCACTACAGGATGTAACGAACGGATACCACTGCGTCGTAAACGTTCACTCATCCATAAAGGAGTACTTGCTTCTGGATTAATGTTGCGAATCACTCTTCCACTATAACGCGAGCATGCTTCCTGGTTTTTTAAATGTACAGGGATTACATCATCAACGCTCGGTGTTGTCACAGGAATTGCTTTTTCAAGTAACGGCAATCGACTCAACACAGCAACTTCACGAGCAACACCTAAAACACTGAAACAATCCGCACGATTAGGAGTTAAATCGATATCAAGGACATGATCGTTCAGAGTTAGGTATTCACGTAAATCCATTCCCACTGGCGCATCCAATTCTAATTCCATAATGCCGTCGGATTGTTCGGCCATTCCAAGTTCACTCACAGAGCACAGCATGCCTTGTGACAATTCACCACGAAGTTTGGATTCTTTAATTGTAAAACCGCCTGGTAAACGTGCACCGATCATTGCCAAAGCCACTTTTAATCCCGGTCTGACATTGGCTGCACCGCAAACAATGTTTAAAGGTTTGCCCGTATTTGCGTTCACTTCACATAAAGTCAATTTGTCTGCATCAGGATGTGGTTTGGTATTAAGCACTTCAGCGACGATCACTTGCGTAAACTCACCGGCTACTGGACTGACTGCATCTACTTCTAGACCCGCCATAGTCAATTGACTTGCTAATTCTTGTTCAGTTAATGAGAAATTGACCCATTCACGCAACCATAATGTACTTAATTTCATTTATAGTCCTTACCACCTAATTAATCATCTTAAAATTGACTTAAAAAAGTAAGATCATTTTCAAACATCATACGTAAGTCATCGATTCCATAATACAACATAGCTAATCGATCCAGTCCCATACCAAATGCCCATCCCTGATATTCGTTAGGAGAAATATTAACCGCTTTTAAGACATTAGGGTGGACCATTCCACAACCTAAAACCTCAAGCCATCCAGTAAATTTACAGGAGCGACACCCTTTGCCACTGCATTTCGTGCATTCAATATCAACTTCAGCAGAAGGCTCGGTAAAAGGGAAATAGGATGGTCTAAATCGTAATGCGAGTTGCCGACCAAAAAAATCAGCAAATAGGTCGTGTAATAATCCTTTCAAGCTTGCTAAGGTAGCTTGTTGATCAATCAATAATCCTTCTACCTGATGAAACATCGGTGTGTGAGTCAGATCAGAGTCACAACGGTAGACTCGTCCAGGAGCAATTAAACGAAATGGTGGTTTTCGTTGTTCCATAGTACGAATTTGTACTGGTGATGTATGCGTTCGCAATAGTAGGCCATCACCAAAATAAAAAGTGTCATGCATTGCACGAGCAGGATGATGACCAGGAATATTCAACGCTTCAAAATTATAAAATTCAGTTTCAATTTCAGGGCCATCAACAATATCAAAGCCCATACGACTAAAAAATTCATTAATTCGATGTTTTACTTGCGTTACAGGATGTATTGAACCACTCTCTTTGCTACGACCTGGAAGCGTTACATCGATACGTTCAGCAGCCAGCTTTTCAAGAAGTTGTTTTTCTTTGAGTTCAAGCATTGTTGTTTCAATCAAGGTACTGATTTCACGTTTTGCCTGATTAACTAATTGACCTACTTTAGGTTTTTCTTCAGCAGATAAATGGGCAAAGCCTTTCAAAATTTCCGTTAATTTTCCTTTTTTTCCTAAAAAATCAACGCGAATTAACTCCAACCCAGACACATCTTGCGCATTTTTAATTGCTTCAGCAGCCTGTTCTTGTATGGTGATGATATCCTGCATAGTAATACCCACAAGTAAAAAGGAGGCCGGAGCCTCCTTAAAATAGTTAATTTTGCAAATCAAATCTTATATGAGTTTATTCTCAAGAAGAATGCCCATTCGATTAGTTTGCTAATGCAGCCTTCGCTTGTTCAGCAATTGCAGCAAAAGCTACTTTGTCATGAACAGCCAGATCAGCCAATACTTTTCTATCCAATTCAATCGATGCCTTTTTCAATCCATCAATTAAACGGCTGTACGACAATCCGCACTCACGTGCTTGTGCATTAATACGAGTAATCCACAATGCACGGAACTGACGTTTTTTCTGACGTCGGTCACGATAAGCATATTGACCTGCTTTAATTACTGCTTGTTTGGCCATGCGATAGGTTCGACTACGGGCGCCGTAATAACCTTTTGCTTGTTCCAAAACCTTCTTGTGACGCGCTTTCGCAGTCACTCCACGTTTAACTCTTGGCATTTTTCATTCCCCCCTTAACTACCGTGCAACATACGCTCTGCCAAACGAGCATCGCATGGCTTTAAAGTCCAAGACTCTACGCGCAAATGGCGTTTTTGCTTGGTAGACTTTTTGGTGAGGATGTGATTTCTATAAGCACCGCGACGTTTAATCGCGCCACTAGCTGTCTTACGGAAACGCTTTGACGCTCCGCGATGTGACTTTAACTTCGGCATAACAATATACTCCGCATTTAGGAATGTGAATCAAATAATCGCATTCATTATTTATCTACTTGGTTTTCTTGGGTGATAATACCATCAATAATTGTTTTCCTTCACGCTTAGCCTGCTGCTCTATTACTGCAAAGTCACCAGTATCCTGTTGGATGCGTTCAAGAATTTTCATACCCAGCTCTTGATGAGCCATCTCACGACCACGAAAACGCAACGTGATTTTGACTTTATCACCATTATTCAGGAAACGAATCAGGTTGCGTAGCTTGACCTGATAATCTCCCTCTTCCGTCGTAGGACGGAATTTTAATTCTTTAACCTGAATTTGCTTCTGCTTTTTTCTAGCTTCAGATTGTTTCTTACTCAGTTCAAAGAGAAACTTGCCATAGTCCATAATACGGCACACAGGTGGTTTGGCTGTTGGGGAAATTTCCACCAAATCTAAACCGCCTTCTTCCGCAGCACGCAGGGCTTCTCGTGTTGAAACTATCCCTGCCTGATTACCATCGACATCAATTAAGCGTACCTCAGGTACATTGATCTGTTCATTAATTCGTGCGCGATCACTTTCACGCTTAGTTGGTGCACTAATGGTTAATCTCCCCTGCTTGTTAATTAGTCATCGATCCTTTACGAGCAATTTCATGCGTTAAGGTATCACAAATTGTATCGATTGTCATCACACCTAAGTCCACGCCCTCTAGAGAACGTACAGCGACTTGGCCTGATTCAACTTCTTTATCCCCTATCACTAATAGATAAGGAACTTTTTGTAACGTATGCTCGCGAATTTTAAAGCCAATCTTCTCATTTCTCAAGTCAAAGTTAGCTCGAATCCCTCTTTTTTGCAAAATTCGCGTTACTTTTTCTGCATAATCATTCTGTTTTTCACTAATTGTCAATACTACTGCCTGAGTTGGTGCCAACCATAAAGGGAATTTACCTGCATAATGCTCGATTAAAATACCCATAAAGCGTTCAAAAGATCCTAGAATTGCACGATGCACCATAACGGGTGTTTGTTTGCTGCCATCTTCAGCAATATAGGTTGCCTCCAAACGGCCTGGCATTGAAAAATCAACCTGGATGGTACCGCACTGCCAAATTCTACCTAAACAATCTGCAAGAGAACATTCTATTTTGGGGCCATAAAAGGCACCTTCACCTGGAGCATCAACCAACTCTATATTTCTGTCTTTCATCGCTTGTTTTAAAGCGGCCTCCGCTTTATCCCAAACCTCATCACTACCCACACGTTTTTCAGGACGTAATGCCAAGCGATATTTAATTTCATTGAACCCAAAGTCAGTATATACAGACTGGACCAATTCTAACATCATGGCGACTTCTGATTGGATTTGATCTTCGGTACAAAAAATATGCGCATCATCTTGGACCATATTACGCACCCGCATCAAACCATGCAACGAGCCTGAGGGCTCACAACGATGGCAATTACCAAACTCTGAAAATCTTAACGGCAAATCTCTGTAGCTTTTTAAGCCTTGATTGAATACTTGAACATGGCAAGGACAATTCATTGGTTTCACTGCATAATGTCGATTTTCTGTCTCAGTAACAAACATCTCTTCTCTAAAATTTTCCCAATGCCCTGATTTTTCCCAAAGCACGCGATCGACCAACTGAGGTGTTTTAATTTCTTGATATCCAAAATCAACCAGGCGGTTACGCATGTAGCGTTCTAACTCTCGATAAATCGTCCAGCCTTTAGGGTGCCAAAACACCATACCTGGAGCAATATCTTGGAAATGGAATAACTCCAATCTCTTACCCAGTTTGCGATGATCACGTTTTTCAGCCTCTTCCATGCGAAACAAATAATCAGCTAACGATTTTTTATCGGCCCATGCAGTACCATAAATACGTTGCAACATCTCATTATTTGAATCCCCCCGCCAATAAGAACCAGCTAATTTAGTGAGCTTAAATGCTTTTAAAAATCCCGTTGCAGGAACATGAGGTCCACGGCAGAGATCTTCAAAATCACCTTGCCTGTACAATGACAACCCTTCATCCGCGGGAATATCAGCAATAATTTTCGCTTTATATTCCTCGCCAATACTCTTGAAAAACTTGATGGCCTCATCCCGAGGTAATTCTCTACGTGTCACCGGATAATTGGCTTTGGCCAAATCCATCATTTTGGCTTCAATTAACTCCAAATCCTCAGGAGTGAATGCTCTTTGAAAAGCAAAATCATAATAGAACCCATCTTCAATTACGGGCCCTATAGTCACTTGAGCCGTAGGAAAAAGACTTTTAACTGCTTGTGCTAATAAATGCGCGGTGGAGTGACGAATCACCTCCAAACTATCTTCTTGTTTTTCGGTAAGGATAATGAGTGCACAATCATTCTCGATAAGATAAGAAGTATCGACCAAACGTTCATCAATGCGTCCCGCTACAGCGGCTTTAGCCAAGCCATAGCTTATCGCATGCGCTACATCATAAACAGTCAAAGGGGCTTCAAAATGTTTTATACTTCCATCAGGCAATTTAATGTTTGGCATCATTTTATCCATAGGCACTTTTTTCAAAAAAAAACCCTGCATCGCAGGGTTTAAACCTTAATTTTCAAGGAGTCAATCTCAAAAAGCGGAAGATCTTGAAATATAATTTAGTTGCATGGTAGGCACGAGTGGGATCGAACCACCGACCACCACCATGTCAAGGTGGTGCTCTACCACTGAGCTACGTGCCTATAAATCGACCTGCATACACATTGGGTGGAAGTATATAATAAGGTGAGGTCACAAAGCAAATGATTTGAGCGTGATTAGAAAATACTTTTTCAAAAGCCTAGGTTGTATATTAAATATACCCTAGAAAGGCTTGAATAGAGGGGAACCATTCAAGCCACAATATTGCGAGGTTAACCGCTATGGTTATAGCACTTACTTCTATATGACTGATATGTAATTTATGTTCCATCTCAATCACATACTTCCTTGTGTTGGACTGTGTTAAAACCTTATCCATTGGTTTCGAGATGAATTATAGTTGCTTCGTTTCGAAAAAGTCAACTAATAATTTCCAAAAGAAACCATGAGTTTCCATCAAAACCATTTGATTGCGATAAAATTCTTATTTTGTTACACTTTGTTTCATTCGAAAACTTATTTTGTATCAATATGAATAAAGACGGCTTAACAAAACAGTTTGCTTGTCGACTACGAGATGCAATGCTTGCTATTGGCTTTAACTCGCCACGTTCTACTTCAGGGGTATGCATCCATAAACTATCAGAGATTACCGGCTATTCCGTACAAATATGTCGTAAATACCTTCGTGGCGAAGCACTTCCAGAGCCTATGAAACTAACAGAAATTGCTGCGAAACTTCATGTTTCTCCAGGATGGTTATTATTTGGCGACCATAATGAGCCCAAAATCTCGCATGATAAGCTATCCATAAGCAAAAATTTGCTCCATTACATTTTTACAAAAGCATCATGCCTCTATCATGCACCTCTTACGGAACAGGAAATACCTACTTTTTTGATGCAACTGGTTAATGATGTCAGTTTAATTAATGCGAATGAAGAACAATCTAAAAAGATTATTGATTTGGCTCTAGCCTCAATAAAACACTTTAACCCAGTTCAGAAAGCATGCGTAAAAAATGCCCCATATTCTTGCTGCTGATGTTTCTTCATGAACCTAAATGGTGCTATCATTGTGTTTTAAAAAAACACTGAGTTCATATGTTACTCCACTATCTTTTTATTATAGGGATCTGTGTCGAAGCAATAACAGGAGCATTAGCTGCTGGTCGTAAAAAAATGGATTTTTTTGGAGTCATGCTCATCGCATGCATTACAGCATTAGGCGGTGGTACAGTAAGAGATGCATTGTTTCATACGTACCCTTTAACCTGGGTTATTCATCCTGAATATCTGCTCTATACGTCATTATGTGCTTTTCTTACTATCTTTATAGCACATTCATTAACACGAATTATGAAACTGTTTCTAATTCTCGACGCTCTTGGTTTATCTACCTTTGTTATTGTAGGCACCCAAAAAGTACTCAATCATGGTTTATCGCCCAGCATCGCGATTATTAGTGGCATGATCACCGGGATTTGTGGGGGTATGTTGCGCGATATATTATGCAATGATATTCCATTGGTATTAAGAAAAGAGCTGTATGCGGTTATTGCTCTGGCCGGAGCCGTCCTTTTCATTACGCTGGATTATTTTCAAATCTCAGAAAATATCAACATCATTATGACGCTAATCAGTATTTTTACCACTCGCCTGTTAGCGATTTTCTTTCACATTGAAATACCGATATTTGACTATTCAGAAAGCATCAAAAAACGCAAAAAGAAAAATTCATAAATCCTGAATGGTTGCAAGTAACTGAATCTGTAACCACTCACCTAATGGCGTCAACTTTAGCCGCCTAACCCCAATGGTTGTGAGAAAATTGTAGCCTGGGTGCAGCGCAGCGGAACCATGGGTACTGAGTCACATCAGCAAACCATGGTTCCGCTTACGCTACACCCAGGCTACGAGAGCATGTCGCTTTCACTTCGAGTCCCTCAAGGTGTAGGTGTAACTCAAGAGACATTTGCAAGTGACCAGGGGATGGTCTTAAACCTCTTTTACGTCAATGATACTGATTTCTTCAACAGGTACATCAGCATGCCCCATGTGTTGACCTGTTTTTACTTTGGCAATTGCATCGACTATATCCATACCCTCTACTACTTCACCAAATACGCAATAACCATATCCTTGCATGTGATCACCACTGTAGTTTAGAAAAGCATTGTCAGCAACATTTATGAAAAATTGCGCTGTTGCAGAGTGAGGATCCATGGTTCTTGCCATAGCAATAGAACCTCTTTTATTGGGCTTTGCATCCTTCGCCTCATTCTTAATTGGTTCATTGGTCGTCTTTTGTTTCATCTCTGAATCAAGCCCACCACCTTGAATCATAAAACCAGAAATGACACGATGAAAAATGGTATTGTTATAAAAACCAGTGCGTACATAATTAATAAAATTTTCTGCTGTAGCTGGAGTATTCTCTGTATCTAACTGCAAATGAATATCACCTTTAGATGTGCTAATTACAACCATTATTTTTGTCCTCTTTAAATTAAGAGCGCGTCAGGCTCTAAGTCAATCAACATACCTCATGAGATAATTTTATATCGAACACTCACTCATTATCAAATCACGCATTTTATCACAAACATCATGCATTACATGCACATTATGAATACTTGCCAGAGCAGTAAATAAATTAGCCTTCTGTTTTGCCAGCTGATGCAAATAAGAACGTGAATAGTTCTTACATGTATAACAAGAACACTGCGCCATAATCGGTGACATATCGTCAGCAAAACATGATTTTCTTATTTGGATGCGCTCATTTTCATATTCACTAGCAAACCGAAACCAACTCCCGTCTCGAACCAGTTCACCGCAATATAAAGATCCATGCCTGGCGTTACGTGTTGGTGCAACACAATCAAACATATCAATGCCTTCAGCAACCACATCCAAAAGATCTTGGGGCGACATCCCTACCCCCATAGTGTAGCGCGGCTTATTTTCCGGCAAATAATCACGCACCCATCGAATCACCTCAACCGTAGTTTTCATATCAAAACCAATTGTCTCGCCACCAATCGCAATTCCATCAGTATTCATGGAGGACACAAAATCTGCACTTTCACGACGCAGATCCTTAAAGATCCCTCCTTGAATAATGCCGAAAAGCGCCTGTTGATAGCCATAGCGCGAATTGGGGTGTTGTTGATGATAGCGCAGCGATTGCTTTAGCCAACGATGAGTACGGGTCATAATCTGACTTACTTCGTCTTTAGTACAACTGTCCGGCGTACATTGATCAAAAGCCATAATAATATCAGCCCCGATGATTTTTTGTGTTTCCAAAGACATTTCCGGAGTCATATGAATCAATCGTTGATCGCCAGGCAGTCTAAAATGAGCGCCTTCTTCATCAATAGTACAAATTTCTTTATTTTTAGATAAGCTAAAGACTTGAAAACCACCACTGTCGGTTAACATCGGCCCGTGCCACCCCATAAAAGGATGCATCCCGCCGGCTTGCTCAATGACCTCCATTCCTGGCGCACAGAGCATATGATAGGTATTACCACCTAAAATGATTTGACTGTGGGCGTCACGTAATTCTGCAGGAGTCATATTATTTACACCTGCACGTGTCCCTACAGGCATAAAAACAGGGGTTATGAACTCACCATGCGCTGTAGTAACGCGGGTCACGCGTGCTTGAGTAACCGAGTGTTTGTATAACACATCGCGAGTAAAGGTTTTCATTTGATAAAAATAATTCAAAAGGGCGATGATAGCTAAGTCACCATCAGATTACCAGCATTAGCCATGTTAAAAATGAATCAATCTATGATACTATGATGCGCAAAAACCGATGAAAGCATGGTCTTAATTCATTCAAAAGACAACACATTCTAACAAGGATACTGCGAACATGCCCAGTTCAAACGCTAATTTATTCATGATCGACATCGAAGGTACTGAACTTTCTGACGTGGAACGCGAACTCTTAAAGCATCCACATGTAGGCGCAGTAATTCTTTTTACACGTAACTTTACAAATCCACAACAATTAAAACAATTAACTCGTGAAATTCTTCACAGCAATCCCAATATTTTCGTAGCTACGGACCACGAAGGCGGCTTTGTACAACGATTTTTGCGCCAGGGATTTCGTTCATTACCTGCAGCACGTGTTTATGGCGACGTATACGACCTCAATCAAGAAACAGGCATTAAGCTTGCAAGACAGTATGGGGAAATCATGGCAAATGATTTACTAGCCTGTGGTATTGACATCAGTCTAGCTCCCGTTCTTGATGTACATGCCATGAGTCCTATCATCGCTCATTTAGACAGAGCATTTCATCATGATCCGGATGCAGTCGAGGCATTGGCCAGTGCATTTATCCAAGGGATGAATGCAGCGGGGATGCCTGCTGTAGGCAAGCATTTTCCAGGACATGGCTCCGTCAATTCGGACTCCCATACGGCAATGCCTATTGTTCATCAATCAATAGACGAATTAAAAACAACCGATTTAAAACCTTTTATTGGCCTCATCAAGCAAGGATTATTAAGTGCTGTTATGCCTGCTCATGTAACCTATTCCGCTGTTGATGCCAGTAAACCAGCTGGTTTTTCATCCATTTGGTTGCAAGAAATATTACGCAATCAATTGGAATGCAAGGGCTTGGTTTTAAGTGATTGTTTGAGTATGACTGGTGCAGACATTGGCAATTTAAAAACACGAACTGACGAAGCACTTAGAGCCGGATGTGACATGTTAATTGTATGTCACCAGCCTCGCTCTGTATTAATGGAATTATTACAAACTCTCACTTTTTCCCAATCCTCTGAATCATCTTCCCGTATCGCGCAGTTTAAAAATCAGATGTTTCGTTTCTCGAATCCAGAAAAAAGCCACATCAAATCTTATCTATCACCAACCCTACTTGAACAGCAAGAACAGGAATCAGCCAGATTAGGTACGAATCGCGAAATCAACACCACAAAAACGATTTAGTTTTCATGTAATTGCAGCCCTACGCAATAACCTGTTACAACGACTCATGAAGAGCAGCTCTGCGCGTGTGCCAAAACAGAAAACACCCCATCAGGAACATAAAGAGAAAATACAAAGCAGTCCATCCAGGCATTGAAATCCCAAACAGCCACCAACTGACCTCTGCACAATCGCCAGTGCCCCAAAGTAATGTTGTCACAATTGTTTGCCATGGGAAATAACGAAATAATATGTCCATACCGGGCATACACGCTGGTGCTTTACCAGCAGGTAGAGACTGTAACCATAACTGGCGTAAAGCAAAAAACAAACCAGCACAAGAAATAAATATTTGCAACAGACAAATCACGTGCGCCTTTTTTAACGTTTGGAAACTTAATCCCATAACAGCCAACAATAAAAAGACGCAAACACGCTGCATAATGCATAAAGGACACGGCGAGAGACCCACAACGTATTGAAAATAAAACGATGCAAACAATACAAAGAGAGTCAGTACTGCATTAAAAGTTTGGATTTTTTTATAAGTAAATTTTGTCATGATTTTGGCAACATATAAGCTATGGCATCCTTTAAATCATCATCACTGCATTTAATACAAGTTCCTTTTGCGGGCATAGCATTCATCCCTTTAATTGAAGAAGCAACTAAATCATTTAATTTCCGACCAGCCAACCGAGATTTCCAATCGTGTTCATTTCTGAATCTTGGTGCACCTGCCAGACCGTCTCGATGACACACACTACAATAATGTTCGTACGTTTCTTTACCTTGCTCTTTTTTTCCCTCTCCAGAATTTGTCGCTTTATTTTCTGGATACGTTTGGCCTTGTACTGAAACTTTACCTACGGGTTGAATTCTTAATTTCATTTCTTGTTGCTCTGCATCATCTGCATATACCGCAAATGAAAAACAAACCAACACCATTAAAATAAGCAACCTCATGTCCATACACCTTTGATAATAATTTAAGATAATACCGAGAAGTGAGTTTTTTTTCTAGCGCGATTAAAAGCAATATCGGCTCTACACCAATTAAGGGGGCACTTTAATCAAATTAGTCTAGACTAAGTCCTTGATTTATCGAACAAAAGGAGATTAAAGTGCCGAAGTACAATCTTATCCTAAATTTACCTGGATTTTCCATAGTAAAAGTGAGC
>JBOFJV010000358.1:0-6038 GCA_051657005.1 Legionella sp.
CAGTTATTTACAAACTATGCAAAATAAGGGAATAAATCCTTTGGTTGCTGTAGCTATGGCATTGAACAATCAACGTTAGAGTACAGTTTCTTTCACCCCTGTACGTCACGCAGTGGCGTATAGGGGTGAGTAGTTACCACAAATTTAAATAAAAGGACTGATTGTGAACACTTATCCTCTAATCGTGGATCTCGATGGGACCTTATTTAATGCGGATATGCTGCATGAAACCGCACTGAAGTTTTTTCGTCAAAATCCTTTAAGTGCCTTAAAAATTCCGTTTTGGCTCTCAAAAGGGAAAGCGTTTCTTAAAGAAAAACTGGCTCATCGTAGTGATATCGCAGCCAGTACCTTGCCGTACAATCAAGAGTTATTAGTGTATCTGAAGCAGAAACGAGAACTCGGTAGAAAATTAATTTTATGTACGGCGGCAAACATTAATGTGGCGCAATCAATCGCTGAGCATCTCAATCTTTTTGATGAAGTGATCGCAAGCGATCGCCACACGAATTTATCAGGTAAGCATAAAGCTGCATTACTCAAGCAACGATTCGGTAATGAAGGGTTTGATTATGCAGGCAATACTTGGGTTGATATTGCGGTTTGGAAACATGCGCGTAAAGCAATCGTGGTGAATGGTTCAAATCAACTCATCAAAAAAGCGCAATAACACTGTGAAATCGAAGAATATTTTCCACGCATTACACCATCACTTAGTTTGGGTAAAAAAATAATACGCATGCATCAATGGTTAAAAAACGTACTTTTGTTTGTACCCATCCTGGCGGCGCATCAATTAACCAACATCCATACATGGACTCTTCTGATTGCTGCATTTTTCGCGTTTAGTCTTTGTGCATCCTCAGTGTATGTCATCAATGACTTACTGGACTTGGAAAATGACCGTCGCCATCCCTCCAAATGCAAACGTCCTTTTGCTTCAGGTGCAGTTCCCACATGGGTTGGTGCACTCCTGGCGCCCTTATTATTTGCATGCAGTATGGGTTTAGCGACTGGAGTCGGACGCCATTTTTTATGGTGCCTTATCTTTTATTTTTTAATTACGAGTGCGTATGCACTCAGATTAAAACGTTATGTTTTGATTGACTGCCTGACTCTCTCATTACTTTATACCATACGAATAGTTGCCGGATCGGTTGCTGCGAATGTGACTTTGTCCTTTTGGCTATTGGCTTTTTCTGTCTTTCTATTTTTATCTTTAGCGTTTGTAAAACGATATGCCGAATTCACCATTCAAAATGGCGAGCACAAACTGAGTGGGCGTTGATATTTAGCTACGGATGCTCCTCTAATCCAAACACTCGTTGTTGTTTCAGGATACATCTCTGTTTGAGTACTCGCTCTTTATTTAAACAGTAGCGAGGTTTTAGTGCTTTATAAAATCCCTCAATTGATTTGGTTAACTGTTCCTATCTTGCTGTTTTGGATTAGTTGGATCTGGATGCAAGCCCATCGTGGGAATATGCATGATGATCCTGTAATCTACGCAGTGAGTGATACACTCAGTTTGTGTGCAGGTTTTGTGTTTGCTGTCGTATTAACTATAGGAGCTTTAGGTTGGCCTTTTTAAATGTTTCATCTTGGGGAAGACTGAATCGAGAACAACATGATGTCTTCTTTCTGACAAATCGAGAAGAAATAAAAACGCACTTAAAAGAGAATAAGCCTGGAATTGCTTATGGAATGGGGCGTAGCTACGGTGATGTGTGCCTTAATCCTGATGGCGTATTATGGCAGACCAGGCAACTCGACCGCTTGATTAATTTTGATGAACAAGCAGGTCGCCTTACTTGTGAGGCTGGGGTTCTACTCCGCGATATTCAACAGCTCATGATCCCTCGTGGTTGGGCGTTGCCGGTTACGCCTGGGACTGAATTTGTTACCGTTGGTGGCGCCATTGCAAATGATGTCCATGGAAAGAATCATCATTATTTTGGCAGTTTTGGTAATCATGTTTCGCGTATTCAGTTGATTCGTACTGATGGAAGCATCATTCATTGCGGTCCTGAATTATTACCCGATTGGTTCGCAGCAACTGTGGGTGGATTAGGTCTGACAGGCCTTATTACCGAAGCAGAACTTCAATTGCTCCGTGTCACAGGGCCATGGCTTGATACAGAAACCATTCCTTTTTTAAATTTAAGTGAGTTTTTCCAACTTGCGGACTCATCAGAAAATGAGTGGGAATATACGGTTGCATGGATTGATTGCCTTTCTAAAAAGGATACGCGCGGCATGTTTATGCGAGCCAACCCAAGCAAGGAAATCCGCATTCAAAAACCTAAAAAAAGTGCCATAAACTTTTCTTTGCAGCCGCCATTTTCATTAATCAATTCATATTCATTGAAGCTCTTTAATGAGGTTTATTTTAATGTGAAAAAGCGTCGTGCCGGCAAACAATTGATGCATTATCAAGCTTTTTTTTATCCTCTCGATCACATTAGAAACTGGAATCGAATTTATGGTCGGAAAGGTTTTTATCAACATCAGAGTGTTATTCCAAAAAATCAAGGACAAGAATCAGTCCAGGCTATGCTGCATGAAATCGCACAATCAGAAACGGGGTCCTTTTTAGCGGTTTTAAAAACGTTTGGTTCCTATGTGCCCTGTGGTATGCTCAGTTTTCCGATGCATGGGGTCACGTTTGCACTTGATTTTCCGAATCAAGGCATTAAAACACGCCAGTTATTCAATCGACTCAACAAAATTGTTGGTGAAGCTGGGGGGCGAATTTACCCGGCCAAAGATGCATGCATGCCGCAAGCGCTTTTTGCGGCAGGTTATCCTCGTTTGGCTGAGTTTCAATCATTTCGCGACCCCGGTATGAGTTCTTCTTTATCACGTCGTCTCATGGGAAGTTAACAATGAAACAACCTAAAAATATTATCATTATAGGCGCAACCTCATCTATAGCAGAACATTGTGCACGTATTTGGCTAAAAAATGGAGTTGCGAACTTGATATTAATCGGTCGTAATGTGCAGAAAATGGCACATATTGCTCAAGATCTGCGTGTAAGAAGTCCGCAATCTCATGTTGAGGTGAAGGAAGCAAATTTTACCGAGCCGCAATTAATTCAAGAGCTCGTTAATAAAATCTGTGCTGATAAAATCATCGATGTGGTGCTTATTGCACATGGTTCCTTAGCCGATCAAAACGAATGTCAAAAAAATCTTGAGCAAATTGAGGCTTCAGTAACGATTAATGGCGTCTCTCCGATATTGTTCGCCGAAGCATTCATTGCGCACATGGAAAAAGCAAATTATGGGACCTTAGCTCTGATTAGCTCTGTAGCTGGTGAACGAGGGCGTAAATCAAATTATGTTTATGGGGCTGCAAAGGCTTTGGTGACTCAATACGCGCAAGGGCTTCAGCATCGATTAGCTAAAACAAAAGTAAACGTAGTACTCATCAAACCAGGACCTACAGACACACCAATGACCGCGCATCTCAAACAGCAAAATATACCTTTGGCTGATGTAAAGGAGGTGGCACAACACATAGTATCTGGAGTTGAACGAGGAAAGACTGTAATTTATACTCCGCACAAGTGGGCGTTAATTATGTTTGTTATTCGTAACTTGCCTCGCTTTATTTTTAATAAAATGGATATCTAGATTATCCGCCGACGGAAAAGGGATTTTTATGACAACTTCAATCGAACAACGTATTATTCATTTAATTGCACGAGCTCAGAATATTTCCCCTGAAGAGATTCAATTGGATAAATCAATCGAGCAATTTTGTCATAGTTCTTTGGATTTGGTTAATTTCCTTTTTGACTTGGAGGATGAATTTGATCTTGATATTCGCAGTGAAATTGATAAGGACAAAACAATCAGGGAAAGAGGATTGGATATTGAGCAATTAATTGCCAAACACCCTCAAGAAGTACAAATTGCATGAGAAAAATATGGAGCGTTTATGCCAGTAGAAGTTGTGCTTTGTCAAAAGCCTAAACAGATTCGTGATTTTCTGGAGGTTCCTTTTTTATTACATAAAAATGACCCTAATTGGGTCCCTCCTTTACGTCTTTCCGTGCGACGTATTTTAGATAAAAAAAATCCATTCTATAAAAATGCTGAGGTCCAGTTATGGGTTGCTTACTCTGATCATCAACCTGTAGGTCGAATTGCAGGCATTCGCAATGAAACACACAACCAGTTTTATGGAGAATATATTGCTTTCTGGGGATTTTTTGAGGCGAGTCCTAGCGACGAAATCGCTTCAGCTCTTTTTGCAACGATAGAAACATGGGCTACTGGACAAGGGATAACAGAACTGCGTGGTCCAATGAATCCTTCAATTAATTATGAATGTGGGATCCAGATCTCGGCATTCAATGATCAGCCCTTTGTGATGATGCCACAAAATCCAGAATATTATCCTGCGTTAATCGAAAATCAAGGATATAGAAAAGCCAAAGACATTCAGGCATGGCGAGTGTATGTTCAAGATGTTGGAATCGACTCGAAAAAGGTAAAAATTATCGATGCATTAAGAAAGAGATATGATGTTTGCATTCGTAAAGCCAACATTAAAGAATTTACTAATGAGCTGAAATTAATTTCAACAATTTATAATGATGCATGGAATGAACATTGGGGGTATTTACCCTGGGATTTTGAGGCGTTTAATTATTTAGCTGCAGACTTAAAATCAATTATTGATCCTGATTTAATTTATATTGCTGAAGTTTCCGGATAGCCTTGTGGTTTTTCTATAGGCATTCCTGATATTAATCAAGTCCTTTTAAAAAATCGCAGCGGAAAGTTATTTCCCTGTAATTTCCTGAAGTTAATTTGGCACATGAAAGTGACTCAATCCATTAATCAATTCCGAATTCCTTTACTTGGTGTTTTAAAGAAATACCAACATATTCCTATTGGGGGAATGTTATATTATGAATACATCCAGAAGGCGCGCCATTATTCCGCTGCTGAATGTTCCTGGATCCTGGAAGACAATGCTCAGATGCAAGAAGGACTTAAATTAATTAATGCATCTCATTATAAAACGTATCGAATTTATGAAAAAAAATTAGCGATGAACTTGGAATGCAAAGGGGATGTTGACATGGCGCTCGTTTGAGTCCAATTAGTCAGCTGTAGGCATGTCTACAGACTCAGTAAGCAGAGGGAGAATATGAAAATTGCTGTTGTAGGGACGGGCTATACTGGACTGTCGAATGCTATTTTACTGGCTCAAAATAATGAAGTTGTTGCTCTTGATATTGTTACCGAACGAGTGGCCTTGTTGAATCAGCGGATATCGCCCATTGTTGATCCTGAGGTGGTTGATTATTTAAAAAATAAAGAACTGAATTTTCGCTGCACGCTCAGTAAATAGGATTCTTATGCCGATGCGGAATACATTCTGATTACTGTTCCAACGGATTATGATTTAGCAAGTCAAAGTTTTAATACGCATTCAATAACGCAGGTGATTCGCGATATTATGGTAATTAATCCTTCAGCACTCATTATTATTAAATCAACCGTTCCAATTGGGTTTACCAAAAAAACACGCCAAGAGCTCAATTGCGATTATCTCATTTTTTCTCCTGAGTTTTTACGAGAAGGCCACGCGTTGCATGATAATCTTTATCCCTCAATAATCATTGTTGGTGAGCGTTCGGAGCGCGCCCAATTTTTTGCAACTTTATTACAAGAGTGGGCTGTGCAAAAATAGGTACCGATACTGCTTGTTGATTCAGATGAAGCAGAATCAATCAAACTGTTTTCCAACGCGTATCTGGCGATGCGTGTTGCTTTTTTCAACGAATTGGATAGCTTTGCTCTGACTGTGTGGCTTGATGGTCGCCAGATTATTGAAGGCGTTGGATTGGATCAGCGCATTGGCAATCAATATAAAAATCAGGCTCTTTCCCATTTAAGGGGGCAGCTCTAATCACCCACAGAGCACCTTAACACGCACTCTGTAATTTTCAAATTTTCTAAAACCATAAGCTCTTCGCTGAATTAGTTTCATTTTACGATGAAACCCTTCTGTGATTC
>JBOFJV010000359.1:0-2479 GCA_051657005.1 Legionella sp.
GGCTATGCTGTTTCTACCGTGGGTTTTGAGGAATCTAAACTTAGGGAATATATTCAAAATCAGGAGCAGCTCGATAAAACGAGCGGGGCTGATGAGAAAGGTAATTTTTAAAGTTAGTTTGAACTAATCGCCGGCAGCCATTGGGGCTGCTCACCACCGTCAAGCCACCTGCTTTGCGGGTGCGGTCTGACTGATATTCCTGGTGAAGAATGTCTTCTCTCAATGTCATCAGTTGTGTTTTGTTGATGACCATTATTTTAGGTTAAGCAATCGTCAAAGAGTCAATATCATGACGACGTCTAATAAAGTCAATCATCGCGGGAGAAACTCTGTCATTAAAAGTGAGTTCTATATATTCATTATCTAAACCTTCCACTTTCTTTAGATTATTTTGGTGTCTATGAGTCCACGGATTTTTATAGGGGCGGCCATCCCTGCTAAACAATATGGGATTATGGATTAATTTTTCCAAGATTAATGCTTGTCTTATTTCAGCAGGGCTGAAATCGCCGCTGATTTGTGTAAAGACAGCATTTATTGCATCGATCCGTTCTTGAATTTTTAATTTCAGCACTTCAGCATCTTTTTCAAGAATCTGTAACTGACTTAATTCAGTTGTTAATTGCCTTCGTTGTTCCTCGCTTAGTTCTTTTGTCAGCTGACGTTCGATCTTTTTTGCCCTATGATGATGTCGCCATTCCACATGCATCACGTATTGGACAATTTTTTCGCCCATCATTTTAAGCTGCATAATGCTTGCAAATTTAGTGCTCATTAAAGAATCTTCGATGATCGTACGATTACGTCCCAAGCCATGTCGTGTGTGCTTTCTGAGAAAATCGACCGGTATTAGACAAAGGCGTGAATCAAGGATAAATTTATCGGTATCCATCAACGATTGGTCAAAGATAAACAGTGACTTTGCTTTTTTTAATGCCTTATTTTGACAGTGCCAACCAATTGCGTCCGTATCAATGCAGAGATAAAAGAAAGCCAGGGCATTGCCAAAATCATGAATGAAACAATCTGCCTGCAGGACTTCACCAACAGGTTTAATTGTAGAGTAATGCGTGTAAGGTTTACCTATAATCAATGCATTAAAGGTTTTTCCTGAGGTAAAATCATTCAGTAAGCGAATATCCGAAAAGGATACAAATAATGCAGGTTGTCCCTGATAAGAAATTAACGTGGTAATGGCTGTATCTAAACCGAGCAATCTAGAAATATTCATGGCCATTGCTTCATGCTGTACTTCTTTAATATTACCGTGTTTGGGGCGTTTGATAATAGCCTGTGTACTGAGTTTATAGCATTCTCGCTGAGTATGATATTCATCTACAGTGAGTTCATCGGTACAATCACACAAATGACCTAATTGTTTTTTTGCATGCTCTACGCTGATTAATGATACTTTTTTAGTAACGCCGCCAATGTTTTCATTCAAGATACAATAGCTATGGTGTGGGCCATTATCTTGGGGAATATCGATTCGCTTTAATTCATTGAGTTTATTAAGATCCAATAAAATGTTTAATTTTTTGCATCTTTTCTTTTTCTGCATTGTTATCCCCTAATCGGATGATTTCATCTTGTACATGGATGATTTGGTTCGTAGTGTGTAATGGATGTGATGGATCAAACGGTGTAGCTGCAGGGTCCATTTGCGTTAATGCATAAAGTTTGACTCTACTGCTGGCAATTAAATCGTTCAACTCAAGATCATCTTCAGTAGGGACGCTGGTCGGGCGTGTGTAATAATCGTCTTGCGGCAGGGAAATAATATCGTGTGCGTTAAGAGTATACTGTATCCCTTCGTTTGCTTTTTGAAGTCTCACTTCTTTGAGCCGCGGTGGAGATCCTTTTTCAAAATCAGATGAATATTTGATAATGTCGCACAATTCACTCCATTGTCTTTTGTCCGTTTCCAGGGTATCAAAATCAAATAAGCCATCGGTATGAAGTTCAATATGATCTAAGAGACTACTCAGCTCATCATAAGGGCCTAAGTCATCGTCCTTAAGCACTACTTGCGCAGGATCTTCGCTTCTTTCTTTTAAGAAACGCTTTATAATCCTGCTTTTTTGTAAATACTGCATTGGATTACTTCCTTATAAAACCAACGTTGTTATTTATAAATATAGACAATTATTCTACTTTTGTTCAAAAGTACTATGCAGCAAAATAAAGAAATTTATATTAATAATCAATGGGTGAGAAGCTCTTCCTTGAGCTGTACGTTTTTTTGATTAGGAACAACGTTTAGTAGTTGCATGGTAATCCCCCCGCAAAATAACTGATGTCCAAAGTAGAATTTTCTCGTAACCTATAACGAAGGAGATTCTTCATGAAAAGATCAAAATTTACAGACAGCCAAATCCTATCGATTTTAAAACAGTCCGAAGGAGGTACCCCTGTTTCAGAACTTTGCCGCGAACATGTCATTAGTGCAGCAACATTTTATAAATGGCGAGCCAAATTT
>JBOFJV010000360.1:0-2862 GCA_051657005.1 Legionella sp.
CAGTTATTTACAAACTATGCAAAATAAGGGAATAAATCCTTTGGTTGCTGTAGCTATGGCATTGAACAATCAACGTTAGAGTACAGTTTCTTTCACCACTGTACGTCACGCAGTGGCGTATAGGGGTGAGTAGTTACCAGGCTTGATAAATAACATCCACACCCCCTGCCATTGCTGCTAAAGTTGCTTGATATGCATGGTTTTTTGGGATTTGCTCTACGGACAATCCCTGCTCTTTAAAAGATGCCAACAGTTCTGATTCATGTTGGGCACCTCAGTCTTGCAATACATTAATCAACTCATCTTTTTCGTCTGGCTTTGGCAATAAATCAGGATGAGAAACTGCAAGATGTTCCATCCATGATGCGAAAGGACTCTCCATAAACAGAGCAAGATCTGATGGCGAAAATACGAATTGGTTCGATTCAATATGCATAGAACGCTTCATCCTTTAATCAAGACAAGAGGAACCCACATAACTACCTATCTCCTCTTGTGGTACACGTTTAATTCAGTAAAAGTAGCTCCTTTCATCTCTACGGCCATTTGATATAGCTTAACGTCCACTTAATTAGTGCAGTTCTCTAAGTTCTTCATGGCCACTTGAAACTGACACAGCGAAGTGCGCTACCTTTACACTTTATAAAAACTCACATCGTCTTTAAGATGTTTAGCAATAGCATCTAAATTATAGATAAACTCCATCATCTCTTTGATGCCCTCTGAAAAAGTTGCGGTAGTACGATTAATTTCTTTCATACTTTCAACGATTTGTTCGATACCAACCGATTCCTGACGGATGGCAACTTCGATATGCTGACTTGACATAGAC
This sequence comes from Legionella sp., assembly GCA_051657005.1. Taxonomy (GTDB): domain Bacteria; phylum Pseudomonadota; class Gammaproteobacteria; order Legionellales; family Legionellaceae; genus Legionella. The sequence goes on from JBOFJV010000360.1 coordinate 833, forward strand.
GCTTCATTAATCATTTTACTTAGAACTTGAATGACATCACCCGCCTTCTCAATTAATTTTGTGCCAGAATTCAATGTTTTAGCCCCTTCTTCGGTCACTGAAACTGCTTTTTCAGTAGTACGAAGAATGTCTTCAAGGATTTTTTGTACCTGGACGGTTGATTGCTCGGATTGTTCCGCAAGATTTCTTACCTCAGTAGCCACTGCAGCAAAACCTTTTCCTGCTTCGCCCGCTTTGGACGCCTCAATAGCAGCATTTAAAGCCAGCATTTTTGATTGTTGTGCTAGCGTATTCACCACACCCGTGATTTCACCAATTTGTTGCGTATGATTACTTAAATCAAGAATCGTTTGAGCAATGATCTTCATTTTTTCTTCTGAGGCCTTGATCCCATCAATGCTCTGAGCTACAGATTCAGTACCTAATTTACCTTGTTCGTACGTGCTCTTGGCGATTTCTCGTAACGTCAGTGCTCGGCTCATTGTTTGTTTTGAACTTTTATCGATCTCTTCCAAAGAAGAGCTGATCTCTTGAATTGCAGAAGCCTGAGAAGTAATGCCTTCCTTTTGCTCATTTGCCGAAGTAAGAACTGCCTCAACCATCGTAACAATTTCTGTGCTGACGTAAGTAATTTTCTTGGTGATTGAAGCCAAACCTTCTGTCATCAAATTTAAATCTTTACCTAAATCCAGCAAAATCTCTTCGTCACTGATGTCGAGACGTTCTCGAAGATCACCTGCTGCAACTTTACTGCTGTGCTCTCTGTATTTTTGCGACGAAAGGACCAGTTTATCAAACAGCTCTCGAGATTCTTCCTCTTTAATCCGCAGATTTTTTTCATTTTCCCTGATTGCCCCTTGCATGGATTTTAACGCAAAAAGCAATTTACCCAATTTATCATTAGATTGAATATGAATCGGCACATCACGCTCACCTGAAGAAATTCGCTCCGCGATATTAATCGCATTATCGACTAAAGTTGCTATTGCTCGTTGCGTTATGTAAGGAACAATCATGGTTAATGCCAGTGCAAAAATTAATAATACATAAGCAAAATGCGCTAAGGCGGTTAAATCATTGTAAATTGAAGCGGTGTCTTTTTTGACTTCGTTGGCGAGTAAATCAAATATGCCCAGCTTTGTTTTATCAAGCCCCGAGTAAGTTCCATCAAGAAGACTGATCATTTCTTGTATCAGTACTTTGGTCTTATCCCTGCTGTTTTCCACATTATTCGGATCATTGGGATCTCGAGGTGCATTGATTATTGCCATTTGTGCATCATAAAGCGCTGTATACAATTCTTGCAATCGGTCCCATTCTTCGCGTAAACGTTTCTTATCAAGCGTGTGAATGACTTTATCCCATTCTATTCTGCTGCTATTAATTTCACTCCATAAATTAAAAAAATGATCTTTACTGTGGGCTTCCCCTCTCATTGCCCATTCCTCAAGTACGTCTTGAGTTTGCAGAATTTGGCTGTCCACAACTTGCGGCAAACTCTCAGTGCCAATTTTATGACCAAGTTTGACTATAAAATTTACTTTAGGGATTAAAAATACAATAAAAAACAATAAAGGCAGGCTAAGCGCCATAAATCCTATGAATAAACGAGCGCGTACGGTAATTACGAAACCTCGTTTGTTGGCTATATCCATGAACGCCTCCTATCCTCGATAACTATGACTACGGTGAATCGTTAAGAATAGCATTAAACTCAGTCGCTCTCCTAGAAGTTCATCACTAAAATCCAGACTATACTAAAAGACACATTGAGGAATTTAGAGCGGTGTAATTACAGATCAACTAATGACGCATGACGAACACAATAAAGGCATCAGCTTGCTGTTAGCTGGTAGAGTTAACCAGTCACCTGGCCAACCCCCAATTTAGAACCCATCGTGCCCTACTAAGGCAATGGGCTCAAGACAATTTCATTACATACTCATACCTTATCAATCAGAACAATCGGTGCATTATTTTTGCATCTGGTAGTGGATGCTTCTTTACGAATAGGTCGAATTTATTCCAGT
>JBOFJV010000361.1:0-9664 GCA_051657005.1 Legionella sp.
ATATTTAAATGGCTCAATAGGCTGAGTCAACGCAAGTCGTTCGACTGGAATAAATTCGACCTATTCGTAAAGAAGCATCCACTACCAGATGCAAAAATAATGCACCGATTGTTCTGATTGATAAGGTATGAGTATGTAAGGAAATTGTCTTGAGCACATTGCCTTAGTAGGGCACGATGGGTTCTAAATGGGGGGTTGGCCAGGTGACTGGTTAAATCTACCAGCTAACTTTATGGCTTAGGTGACGAGTTTTTTAGCTGTCCAATTGAACATGAATATCGCGAGCATCTGATAGTCCGTGTTCATCCACAGCTCTTACGACAAATGTTCCAGATTTAGCAGGCCATAAATAGGACTCACCTGCTTTTGTTTTGGCAACAAATGTTTCATTGACAAACCAATAGACGTAGGCGATCCCTGCATCGGTCACAGCTGTAAAAGGAATGGTATTGTTTTGTTGTGAATCAGCACTAATAATGTAGCTGATCCAATTTTGCGGTGAAGTAATGTGGGGATTAATTCCATTAGTTCCAGATAAAGTGCATTCAGATTCAAAAAATGGTGGAATATGTCTTTGTATTCCCGCTTTCTTAAAAATATGCAGTAAGTCGGTGGGCCAAAATTCAAAAATTTCAAAGCGCGTATTTTCATCAATATTGCAGGTTCGTAATCCAGTTTTGCTGTTCATGGCTACTTCACGATAAATTGTATCTTTTTTTATTGGTGATTTACCTGGAATAAACCAACTCCATTCAGTATCCTTGCAATAGCGTGTTGGTAGCATTCCTGATGCTTTGCAGATTTCTACTTTTTTGAGATTCATCTGTTCTGGATGTTTTTCTAAGGCATAAATAGGACCTCGCTCATGCTTTAATGCATCGACCAACTCAAAAAATAATGGAGCAGCGATGTCCTTTCCAATAAATGCTGGATTCGCTTTATTATCAAAATTACCAACCCATACTGCTAAAACATAAGGGCCAAAAGCGCCTGCAGTCCACGCATCCCGATAACCAGATGAGGTTCCTGTTTTCCAAGCTATCGGTAATTGGGACCATGATTTAGGCATGTACTCCAATCGCTGGGTATTACTTAACATATCCAATACGAGGTAACTTGCTTCGGCGCTTAATAAGCGAGTCCCCTTTTGTTTCTTGTCTTCTTTCAAACTTCGAATGGGATACCAAATCCCATCATTGACGAGCATGGCATATAGTCCCACTAATTCGTTCATCGTCAGTTCAATCCCACCTAAACTTAAAGACAGTCCATAATACGATTCAGAACGCAGTTGCGTGATTTGGGCTTTTTCTAATAATTGATGCAGTGAATGATTCGTAAGTTGGCTGGAAAGATAAATGGCTGGAATATTGCGACTGAGCACTAAAGCATCTTTTGCTTTAATTGGTCCCATAAACTCATAATCAAAATTTTCAGGGTTATAGCCATTAAAGCTATGTGGAACATCTTTTAGTACCGTATCAGGATGAATCAATCCTTGATCCAAAGCTAATCCATAAATAAATGGTTTTAATGTGGAACCAGGTGAGCGTTTAGTATCGGTTCCATTAATCTGCCCACTGATACGTTGGTTAAAAAAGTTCGCTGAACCAAGCATTCCTTTAATTCCCATATCACGTGTGTCAACTAATAATACTGCAGCATTATGTACGCCAAGAGCTCCTTTACGTGCAAGATAGCTGCGTGTTATCCGTTCGATAATCATCTGGGTACGATAATCTATGGTTGTATCGATACTCTGGTGAGTGATTGGGGTGTCATGCAGTACTTTATTGACAAAATGAGGAGCGTTAAACGGAAGTGTGCGTGTATTTTGCATGACCAAAGGCAAGTCAAACATTCCCTTTTTATTGAGATCTTCTGGATGGTTACTTAACCATCGACTCCATAAATGATCGCGAATTTGTCTTAAATCGGCATTATTTGGTGTTCTCTTGCCTGGATTTTGTGGAATAATACTTAAAGTTAATGCTTGTGGAAGCGTTATTTTCTCAACTGACGTTCCAAAATAAACCATGCTTGCGGCTCCTACTCCTTCAATATTACCACCATACGGCGCCAAATTGAGATAAGCTTCGAGAATTTGTTCTTTGCTGTAATGCATTTCAATTTGAAGCGCGCGAATAACTTGCAACAGCTTCCCACTGACCTTTTTTGAATTAATCCCATAACGCATTCGTGCAACTTGCATCGTAATTGTTGACGCACCGACACGACGTGATTGCGCGCCATAAGTTTCCCAAATTGCTTTAAGAGTTGCCCAGGGATTGACTCCATAATGCCAATAAAAAAAACGATCCTCTTGCAATAACGTTGCTTCAACAAGCTGTTTTGAAATGTGCGATAAAGGCGTATAAAGTCGATATTTATCATCACGACTTAAAGTTAGTCTTAATAGATGATGCTGATCATCATAAACTGCTTTTGAAAAGCTTATTTCATCTAATAATGAGGGTTTAGGCATAAAAAATACTACTAAAAAGAAACTCACTAAAAGTGAAATAAGAATGATAACTATTTTTTTAAGCATTTTATTCATAAAATCAATTGATTTAAACATATCACACTACCAAGTAATTTCCTGTTTATCTCTACTTTAGTATTTCTTAAAACAATACATTAGGATTATAAAGAATCAACAAGTTCTTTATTATGCTAAAATTATCATAAATAATCCATTTTTGTTTAGGTAGTTATCATGCCAAAATTAAAAAAGCATTTATAGATACAGCTAAAGCGATCCTTCTGCAAGTAGTTATCTGTTCCATAGAGGATAGCGGATGTGCTGATGTGACATTTGAGAAATAGAAACAAATTGCTGATTAAGTTTTGTATATATTCCCCCACGAAATCCGGTTTATCTTTTTCTGCTATTAACCCCCATTACACTAAAAAAGAATTTACCATCATAGTCGCTATTGGACAATAAATGTATTAATATAAATGGCAATTCTAGGGGCTGCACACCTTTCTAAGTTATATGCCTGCATGGCTTATCAATGCTCCTGGGCCACAATCACAATCTGGAACGAACCATGAGTAAAAATCCATTGTCTTTACTAGTGAACGCTTTTTCTTCTGTATTTGGCAAATTAAATTGGCGTAGTCCTCCATGGATAAATTACTTATGCAATCAATCCAAATCATCGCCCAAAAAGTTTTGGGGAAGGAGTGCGATTGTTATTCTTTTGTTAATCATAGGTGGTTACACCGCGTACTGGTACAAAAACTTACCTCAACCCATTTACACCACCGCACAAATTACAGTTCCAGAAATAACCCCTAATACTGAAGAACAATTGGTTCCAAACAACTTAATTATAGATTTTGGGATAAAAAGCAATGTTTTTGTGAATCAATCCGTTGCTCCTCTTAGTCAGATTGGAAAAACCATAACCAATGGCATAGAAATGACACCGAATATGCCAGGTACATGGATTTGGAATACGGACAGTCAACTTGTTTTTACCCCCTCTGAAGATTGGCCTGCAGGACAAAAATTCACCCTTCATTTTGCCTCAAATTTCTTTGCATCCACTGCAAAGATGGAACGCTATGAGTACTCATTTTCAACTCATCCGTTCACGGCTAAGATCATTGAATTTAAATTGTATCAAGATCCAGTACATGCAGAAACAAGAAATGCTGTAGTTACCGTTGAGTTTAATTATCCTGTCAATCCACAAAGCCTGGAAAAAAACACTACTTTAGCATACGCCAAGGCAAAATCAGGTGCTGTAAGCCAACATCTCCCGTTTACTATTACGTATGATAAAAATAAACGTGTTGCCTACGTGCATTCAGAAACCGTACACATCGATGACGTTGCTCGTTTTTTACGCTTGGCATTAGGTAAAGACGTTTCATCATCGACCAACTCAGGTCATTTATACCAGGAAATAGCACAGAATTTACTCATTCCGAGCACGCAAGACTTTCTTAAAATTCTATCTGCCAATGCATCGATTGTTCGCAATGCCCAAGACCGACCTGAACAGGTTTTAACAGTTGAAAGCACCTTGGGTATTAATGAGAATGAATTTAATAAGGCAGTACACTTTTATTTGCTGCCAAAAAATCGCCCCGCAACTGCTGCAGAAAAAGCCAAAACCAATTATCAGTGGCAAAATCAGGGTGAAGTAACCCAGGCAGTACTCGCTTTAGCGACACCGTTAACTAAAGAAACGATTCCTTCTGAACAAAATTACTCTACCATTCATAGCTTTAAGTTTAAGGCAGAAACCACGCGTTACATTTACGTCAAAATTGATAAAGGAATGCAAGGTTTTGGTGGTTTTACTTTGGGAAATGATTATGCCGCAGTAATCCCTGTCCCCACAATTCCTAAAGAGATCAGTTTCTTACATAAAGGTTCATTACTCTCTTTAAGTGGAGAAAAGAAGCTTTCTGTTCTTGTCCGTGGCGTTCCTGCGGTAAAATTTGATTTTGCTCGTGTTCTTCCTGAAAATGTGAATCAATTAGTCACTCAAACGCAAGGTGATTTTAATAATCCTTACTTTATTAATCCCACATTCAATCAGCAAAACATCAGCCAAATCTCTTCAGACATTCAAGAGTTTGATGCCTCAGATTTAGCGAAACAGCAATATACTGCACTTGATTTCAGTAAATATCTGGCGATGAGTAGCAATACTTTAAGGCCACAAGGATTGTTTTTATTGCAAGCAACGGGCTGGGATGTTGACAATAAAACTGCTTTGGATGTGAAGGCCAGTAGGATGATATTGATTACCGATCTTGCCTTATTGGTCAAAGACAACAACGATGGTAGTCATGATGTATTTGTTAACTCCATCACTCAAGGAGCTCCAGTAGCCAATGCTACCGTCACTGTACTCGGTAAAAATGGCTTGTCTATTTTGTCACGTGTGAGTGATGCTCAAGGTCGAGTAACCTTCCCGACCATGAAGGATTTTGTTGATGATCGAGAGCCCACTGTTTATTTGGCTAAACTTAATAACGATGTATCCTTTATTACATTCAATAATGCCAACAGACAACTCAATTTCTCTAAATTTGATATTGGTGGCATTTATACAAGCAATCAAGAGTTACACAGTTTAAGCGCTTATCTATTCTCAGATAGAGGGATATACAGGCCAGGAGATACTGTTCATGTGGGCATGATCGTCAAACAAGCATTTGCTCAATCACAACCCGCAGGTCTCCCACTACAAGCGACTGTAGTCGATGCACGCGGCACTACAATTAAAGACGAAAAAATTACCCTCAATGATACCGGCTATTTGGATCTTGATTTTGCAACCAATGCGACTTCGCCTACTGGCCAATACATGATTAATTTATATTTAGTCAAAGACGGTTACCCACAAAACTTTCTTGGTTCAACAAACATTCGTATTTCGGAATTTTTACCAGATAGAATGCGTATTACGACCAATTTATCGCCTAAACCTGCAGCAGGATGGAGTTCTCCAGCAGACCTAAAAGGAGAAGTAAGTCTTTGGAATTTATATGGTGCCCCTGCTGTTGATCGTAAAGTCAGTGCTAAAGTTTTATTAGTGCCACAAAAAGTTCAGTTCGATAAATTTCCCGACTATGTTTTTGTCGATCCATTACTTGACCCTAAAAAACCACCTAAAGTATTTACCGAAACCTTAGCCGATACTAAGACAAACGCTAAAGGAGAGGCCATATTCGATTTAAATCTCGCACGTTTTGAAAAAGCAACTTATCAACTAACTTGCTTTGCTGAAGGTTTTGAATCAGAAGGTGGTCGCAGTGTCACCAACCAATCGAAAGCATTAATTAGCCCACTTCCCTATTTTGTTGGTTACAAAGCGGATGGTGATTTATCGTTTATTAAACAAAACAGTGCGCGCAGTATCAATTATATTGCTGTTAATCCCGAGTTGAATCAAGCTGAAGTGAAGGACTTAAAAATTCAACTGGTATCTTTGCATCCAGTAACCACTTTGGTTAAAAAAGCGGATGGGACTTATCAGTACCAATCGGTTATTCAATCTACAATTGTAAGCTCCACACCACTGAATATCTCAGAACAAGGCAGCAATTATGCATTGCCTACCCAACAAATTGGTGATTTTTCGCTAAGCATACTCGATAAAGACGATACCGTGCTGAATCAGTTAAAATTCAGTGTTGTAGGAGCAAGTCAGCAGTCTTTATCTAAAAATGCAGAATTATCAATTAAGTTAAATAAACCCGAATATCAAGCCAATGAAGACATCGAAATCCAAATTACAGCGCCTTATACGGGGTCAGGTTTAATTACAATAGAGCGCGACAAAGTCTATGCGGCACAATGGTTTAAAACCGATACCACTAATTCAGTACAAACCATACGTATTCCAGCTGATTTTCAAGGCAATGGATACATCAATGTTGCCTTTATACGCGATTGGAATTCACCTGAAATTTTCATTAGCCCACTGAGCTATAGTGTTCTTCCATTTGCCGTCAATCATGATAATCATGACATTAAAATTGATTTACAAACCGCAGCAACAGCACGTCCTGGTGAACCCTTTACAATTGATTATCATACCGATAAACCAGGGAAAATTATTGTCTTTGCTGTTGATGAAGGCATTTTGCAAGTAGCGCGTTATCAAACTCCAGATCCGCTGTCCTTCTTTTTCCAAAAACATGCTCTTGAGGTACTCACTCAGCAAACAGTCGATCAAATCATGCCTCAATTTATTCAGGATCGAGAGCTTTCTGCTGTAGGTGGTGATAATGGTGAAGAAGGCATGGCCAGTCGTCTTAATCCCTTTAAACGAAAAACTGAAGCTCCAGTTGTTTATTGGTCTGGAATTTTGGATGCCGATACAACAACAAAACAACTGGTGTACCAGGTTCCCGATTATTTCAATGGTACGCTACGTGTTATGGCCGTTGCTGTAGCGACTGATTCCGTCGGTTCACAAGAAAAATCATCAGAAATTCGTGGCGATTTCATTATTAATCCCAATGTCCCCACTTTTGCTGCCCCTGGGGATGAGTTTGTAATCTCTGCTTCAATCGCAAATAACGTCAAAGGTTCAGGTAAAAACGCCTTAGTCCATGTTGATTTAACGGCTTCACCTGAGCTTGAAATACTGGGTGCGGCAACACAAACGGTACAAATCTCTGAAGGACAGGAGCAAACTGTTCATTATAAGGTTAAAGCCAAGTCTTTATTAGGCGCTGCTAATTTAAGTTTTAAAGCAAGCATGGATAATAAAACCAGTACGATGAGTGCATCGCTTAGCGTTAGACCTGCCATGCCCTTGAGCACTTTCATCACGAGCGGCAAAACAGATGAGGCGCAAAAAACCTTGGATATTATGCAAACTTTATATCCAGAATATCGTCAAGTGAATGCCACCGTTTCTACGAGCCCTATGATTTTAGTGTTTGGTCTACAACGTTACTTAGACAATTATCCCTATGGTTGTACTGAGCAATTAACCAGTAAAGTATTGCCTTTATTGGCGATGAACAACCAAACCGGATTTACTGATGAAACCAAAAAAATAAATGCTAAAGTCAATGAGACCGTGCAAATGCTCAGTCAACGGCAGATGTCTAATGGAGGTTTTAGCTATTGGCCAGGATTGGGTGACAATCATGGGAATGATTTTGCAACGGTTTATGCGATGCATTTCTTGACCGAAGCTAAAGCTCAATGGTTTAACATTCCTAATGATATGTTTTTTAATGGTATTAATTATCTTAAAACCCTGGCAAGTCAGAGTGTATCCGACTTGGAAGGTGCTCGAATTCAAGCGTATGCCATTTATATTCTCACGCGTAATGAAATTGTGACAACCAATTATCTAGCCAATTTACAACTGTATTTGGAAAAAGATAAAGCAAAAGCATGGCAAACTGACATAACTTCGGCCTATATTGCGGCCTCGTATCAATTACTGCAAAGCCATGATGAAGCCAATCAATTAATTGGTCTGTATAAACCACAAAGCAATCAAGCTTATTTTAATGACTTTTATGACAGTGCTATCGCTGATGCGCAATACTTGTATCTTGTTGCAAAACATTTCCCCAATTTATTACCGCAAGTTGGTGATGAGTTACTCATGCGTTTAATCCAAGCGATTAATACAAATGAGATCAATACAGTTCTTTCCGGTTATACAAGCCTGGCTTTATGGGCCTATCAATACATTGGTTCGAATAATTCGAACACAATATTATCCCTTACAAAAATTAAGACTGATAATCAAGAAACGAATGTGCCTGTTGGTCAAGGAACCTATCAGAAGGTAGATATTGATGCAAATACTTTAAAAGTTCGCTTCAATAATCCTGACAAAAAAACATTTTTCTATCAGTTGATGCAATCTGGATTTGATCGCGTCACTCCTAATACTCCATTAAAACACGGGTTGGAAATCTTCAGAGAATATAAGGATGCTAAAGGCAATGTCGTCACATCAACACCACTGGGAAGTGAAATCGAGGTGCATATTCAAATTCGTGCCATGAATACTGATTATCTATCGAACATTGCCATTGAAGATCTTTTACCTGGAGGGTTTGAGGTGGTGAGTGACTCCTTAAAGAATAATACGGCAATGGATTATATCGATGCGCGCGAAGATAGGGTTAATTTCTTTGGTGACGTTACCTCTTCTGCCAAAGAAATTGTCTATAAGATTAAAGCTGTGAATGTGGGGCAATACATTGTTCCTCCCGCTTATGCTGAAGCAATGTATGATCCGACTACTAAAGCACATGGGGCATCTTCAGCAATCACAGTAACCGAAACGCCCTGATTGATTTATAAGTAAATGGTGTAAACAGATGAGTAATGTTAAAATAAATATCAGTAAATTTATTTTTATGGGAAGGTGGTTACAACGTCCCTTGTATTTAGGCCTTATTTTAATTCTGGCTGTCTACGTTTATCGTTTCATTCATGAATTATTTGAACTCGTCATTCATCTCAATAGTTTTGATGATACGATGATCATGCTCGGTGTATTGGATTTGATTGATGTGGTGTGGTTATGACTGCCAATCTTTTGATTATGGTGGTTATAGGCGGATATGAAACCTTTGTGTCTCCGCTCTTGATTGAATAACACCAGGATCAGCCGGAATGGTTGGATCATATTGATGCAGGTGCAATGAAAGTCAAACTTGCCCTTTCGTTAATTGGTATCTCGTCCATGCATTTATTACGGACATTTATTGATCCTGATAAGCTGAGTAACTACTCAGTGATGTGGCAAGTCATCATTCATTTCACGTTACTTCTTTCTGCACTAGCAATTGCATTAACCAATCGCATGATTGAATCTAAAAAAACACATGTCTCTTAAATACCTTCAGTACAATAAGGCAAAAGCCAACTTTTTCATCGATTGCAATGGATAAAACTTGGCTTTTGCTGTACTGGCATTGACGGTAATTTTTTGTCTCTACACCAATTAAGGTGGCACTTTAATCAAATTAGTCTAGACTAAGTCATTGATTTAGAGAACAAAAGGAGATTAAAGTGCCGAAGTACAATATTATCCTAAATTTACCTGGATTTTCCATAGTAAAAGTGAGCGGATATCAACCATTAATATTAGATGTAAGCTATAACCGATTAGCCCGTTGTAGTCATTGTCAAAGTAAGAGCGTACGC
>JBOFJV010000362.1:0-3539 GCA_051657005.1 Legionella sp.
GGAAAACCTTCTGTGCCAAATTGAGAGGCCATGTGCAGTATTATGGTGTAAGTTTCAATTTCAAAATGGTGTCAAAATTTCTGTACGAAGCCAAGATGATAATATTTAAATGGCTCAATAGGCGGAGTCAACGCAAGTCTTTCGACTGGAATAAATTCGACCTATTCGTAAAGAAGCATCCACTACCAGATGCAAAAATAATGCACCTATTGTTCTGATTGATAAGGTATGAGTATGTAATGAAATTGTCTTGAGCCCATTGCCTTAGTAGGGCACGATTGGTTCTAAATGGGGTGTTGGCCAGGTGACTGGTTAACTCTACTAGCTAAAAATTGAAACGGAAAGTTATTTTTTAAAATTCAATAAGTTACTTTATTTCATTCTTTCTTAACCTGAAGGCTACGGGGTGCAGCGCAGCGGAAACCTGGTTTACTTGACCGTGTCAGTCATGTCAATGTGATGTCACCGTTCTCCGGGTGCGCCCAGGCTACAATACTGCTTGTCTCTGAGCGCGTCACATGAATCTCGAACTCCTACGTACCGCGCTTTATGCCTGAGAGATGGTCACATTTTGTGACCATCTTTCAGGGACAAGACGCGGAGCGTAGGCTGAGATAAGACCAAGAGACAATGATGACAGGTAATCGGAGTACATGAGAGGGTTACGCGTTTTCTTCAAGCCAAATGCCTTCATAAACAAAAACTGCGGTACCTGTCAGGGTGATGTGGTGGTTGACAGTGGGCCAGTCAATGATGAGATCGCCGCCAGGTAATGTTACTTTTATTTGTGAGTCTAATTGATGGTATAAACGTCCTATTGCGGCAGCCGCGACAGCACCACTTCCGCATGCTTGTGTTTCGCCACAGCCACGTTCGTAAACGCGTAATTTTACCTCTTTGGCATTGATAATTTGCATAAATCCGACATTAACCTGCTCTGGGAAATGAGGATGGAGGCTGATGTGTTTGCCTAGAGTGTCTACTGGGGCTGTATCTATATCTTCTACAATGAATACGGCATGTGGGTTGCCGACACTTAGAGAATGGAAGGTGATTGTTTTGTTTCCTGGGAGTTCTAAAGTGTATTCAGTTGCTTGTTCTTTAGCAATAAGCTGGATGTCTTTAGGATTTAACTTAGGCATTCCCATATTGACCTGAACTTGGTTGTTGGGTTGAATGTGCAATTGCATTTGGGTTGTCTTTGTTGCCACAGTTAAGTTGGTTTTATCCGTTAAACCGTAGTGTTTTGCAAATAAAGCAAGGCAGCGCGCGCCATTGCCGCATTGACCTACTTCATGGCCATCGGCATTAAAAATGCGATAATTAAAATCAATGCCTTCCGTGTTACTCTGCTCGATAAGCAATAATTGGTCAAAACCAATACCGGTATGGCGTTGGGCCATGGCCGCGATTTGTTGCGGGCTTAAAGTGATCTTCTGCTTGATGCCATCGATCACCATAAAGTCATTGCCTAAGCCGTGCATTTTGGTAAATTTTATCTTCATTGCTGTTCCTTAAACTGACAGTAACTGTTCACCCAAGAGAGTCAATGAAGAGACAATTGTAGCCTGGGTGCAGCGCAGCGTAACTAGTGGTTAGGGATTTGACTCATAACCACGGGTTCCGCTGCGCTGCACCCAGACTACGATGCCGTGCCATTTTTCGCTTAAGTTGACTTTATACCTGTACGGATACCCACCTATTGATTTGCCGTATTTTTTGTTGGCTCTGGCAAATAAAGAGGCCCTTTTTGCCCACAACCGGATAGGAGTAAAACAATACAAATTATAAGCGTATAGTGGATTTGTTTCATTGAGAATAAGCCTTGATGAGTTAGATGGCACTATTTAGCATTTATTGATACATGAATTCAAGTACCTAATCATTGGCCCGGATGAATGATAATGAGTTAACCACATTATAGTTGTTGTGGTTAACTTGTCTACTAACTATTTATACCTAATTGATTTCCTTCGTCATCTTTTGGTTTGTCGCCTACCAGCTGATGGACGCCTTTTGTTAAATCACTTAGACGGCTTTTAAAACTGCTGAACATTCCTAGTTAGTTGTTTGGTGATGCATCGTTCATTGCGGTGCTTAGTGCTTCGAGATCCGCTTTCTGAAGTGGCTTATTCTCTTTCTCTATTTTATCCAGTGCAGTATCCATTGCTTCAAGTGCTGCATATGCTTTGATAAGTTTTTCTTCTCTATTAGCGGCTAAACCTGCATTCCTTGCCCACTGCTTAAAAACTATAAAACTGTCTTTTTCTGCTTTCTGCTCTTTCTCTATTTGTTGTATGTATTCAGCTAATTCATTTCGTCTTTTCATTAAATTTTGGTACAACTTTGGCATGATTTTATCACTTATAAACACCAATGATACTTAAAATATAGATTACGAAACACTAATTATCAAAAAGCACCAGCTATTGGACGTTTATTTTTAGATTGCATTTAATGCCTCACTTCCATCAACCTCAGCTGTAAAGTCCAGGGTTGACCGGTGTTGATTCAATGTGGAGACCACATTGTCGCCGGTTGATTGCCAAAAGAGGGGTGCTTTAACTGATCAATTGCCCATGTTTCTATAAATGGCAAGGGCAAAGAGTCCTGGAACAATGCCCGTGAGTAAAATTCACGCTGCGATGATCGCATTGTGCGTATAACGAAACCAGTCGAGATCTCGATGTGCTTTAAGTTGTTCCTCTGCTTTATCTAATTTATTGTAAAAGAGGCGCAAACGCTCTATAGGCTTGGGTTCCTTTTCCTGGTTTTCCAGGCAATCAAGCAATTCAGTGACGATATCAATTTTATCTTGTACTTTTTGCTCTTCTTTCGTCAGCGGTTTGATTGCATCGGATTCATCGAGTGTTTCAGGTAACCTAGAGCGTAACGAAGTTAAATAGTCCTTGGTTAATGGCAGCAATTTAGTGCTGATCAGCAATAAATATTCTGCTTCCTTAGGGTCATTGATTGCTTTATGGTGTTGTTCTTTTTCTTTTGCTAATAAAGCATCTGCTTCGTTTTTCTGTTGTTCCAACTTTTTGAGTTGTTGCAGGAGATCTTCTGTCTCGGCATGTAATTTCTTCCTCCCCTCTTTGAGTCTGTCGATGACACCGTATTTATTTATGGCATGAAGCTCAACCAATTCATTAAAAGAGCCATCTGCTGCCGGCTCAGGTAATGCATCAGAGCGATCTCTATAAAATTTTTGTGCTGCAGTGTCGATCAGGCCTTCGACTTGTTTGCGCAGCGAGAGCTCGTGTTTATTACATAGCGCTTCTTCAGAGGTAAATAAGCGATTTAATGCAGCGGTGTCATTAATAAAGCCTTGAATCTGGTGATGTAATTTTAAGACAGGTAAACCACTAGTTTGACTAGTGATACTCTCAAGGCTTAGCCTTAAGATTTAGTGACGATGATGTCAAAATACAGCTGTGGACTTGACGGTTTCACAGGAGAGTAATTATGACAACATCATCGTATGAGAGTTTAAGTCACTCGAAATAAGACTGTAAATACCATGTAGTGTTTGTACC
>JBOFJV010000363.1:0-1980 GCA_051657005.1 Legionella sp.
CGTATATACGAGTATTTCTTGCGTACGCTCTTACTTTGACAATGACTACAACGTGCTAATCGGTTATAGCTTACATCTAATATTAATGGTTGATATACGCTCACTTTTACTATGGAAAATCCAGGTAAATTTAGGATAATATTGTACTTCGGCACTTTAATCTCCTTTTGTTAGCTAAATCAAGTACTTAGTCTAGACTAATTTGATTAAAGTGCCCCCTTAATTGGTGTAGAGCCAACAAAACAGATATAAAAGGCAGTGGACTGGATTGCGCTTTCAGTATAACCGTATTTTAAACTGATACTAAAATGCATGCAGACCATAAGCATCGACAAATGAGGATTAACAAAATAGACGCTATTGCATAATTGAGTGAGTAGAATCCCTATCGCTATTTGTTTGGGATCGGTCATTAACGGTAAGGTTAACGATTCAATTTTCTTCTTCTTTAGTTGCAATGTTATTTTAAAAACAGTAAATAAAAGATGCGCCATTAAGTTTGTTTTGGGAATTTTGACACCAATGCTCTGTAGCGCATCGAGTCCTGCTTGTAACGATTCCTCATGTTTTCCCAGAGCCGCGAGCATTTCCATTTTGATGCAATGGACTTCCACCTCATCGAGTGCATTTTTTGTGTATCTGAGTGCAATGTAAAAATACTTATTTGCAGCTCGGATGTTACCCATTAAATATTTACAAATAGCGATTTCTTTATGCAGTTGCAATGCTAAATCATAGTCCTCTTCCCAAGTAATCGGTTTTAAAAATTTAATTCCCGCAGATAAGTATTGATTTGCTACATCATGTGCTGAAGCCATTTTTGCTTTTTGGCCTGCCCATAGATTGTATTGAGCCAATTGCAATCGCTCACTAGCGTCATGGATCAAAGAAATACTGTGGTTAAAATGCCTGAGTACCTCAAACAAACGTTTATCGTGTTGTGTTAATAGCTTGTCTTTTAATAATAAGCGTCCGATTTGTAAATGAATTGCGGGCTTTTCTGTTTCTTTAATCAGCTCATAGACAGCCTGTTGGATTCGGTCATGTGCAAAACGATAATGCAAGGAAATCTTCTTAAGAATTTTCAGGTCGTGATCCACTACGCCTACTAAACATAAAGTTCTATAACTTTCTTCCTGGGGATAGATGATATTAGCAGCAATTGCTGTTCCTAGTTGCTCTGCGATTTGGCTGATTGGTTGTCCACTAATAATTTGCAAGGTTCGCAACGTAAACTGATGGCCAAAACAGGAAGCCAATTTCAGAATTCCTTGTGAGGAAGGTGGGAGTAAATGAATTTTACTACTCAGTAAATCAATGACATTATCCGTTGGACTTTGTTGCTCGACCTTAGGCAAATCCCATTCCCAAACTCCGTGTTCATAAGAGAACGTGAGTATGTCTTGTTGATGAATCACTTGCAGAAATTGATTAATAAAAAAAGGATTACCGTGAGTCTTCGTAAAGATGCATTGCGCTAACTCCGGAATCTTTTTGGAGCGATGAAGAGAGTCGTACAGAAGCTCCTGGATATTCTCTACGCGAAGTGGTTTGAGCATTAATGAATGGAGGTTTATTTTATTTTTGTTTAATCGATTGATCCATAATTGCAATGGATGATGCGCAGAAACCTCATTATCATGATAAGCACCAATAATGAGTAAGCTGTTTGTTTCATTGTCCGAGAGCAGATTTTCAATAATATTCAGCGATGAATTATCTGCCCATTGTAAATCATCTAAAAGTGCGCCACGAAAGTGCACGACCGCTAGTAGCTGAAAGTGCTACCTGGAAAGCGCGACCGAGCGCATTTCGTACTTAGCCTTGGGCTGTATGTGGTCACGCGTAGGCAAAGGAAGTTGTAAGCCGTAAGCCGCAAGGTTGAAGTGATTGAGCTCCGTTAAGTTTAGTATGAGAGGTTGCCCATGGTCTTTTGATACCTGAAGGCAACAGTGAATGAGATAATAAATCGGTTCGAAT
>JBOFJV010000364.1:0-3546 GCA_051657005.1 Legionella sp.
GAATCACAGAAGGGTTTCATCGTAAAATGAAAATCATTCAGCGAAGAGCTTATGGTTTTAGAAAATTTGAAAATTACAGAGTGCGTGTTAAGGTGCTCTGTGGGTGATTAGAGCTGCCCCCTTAAATGGGAAAGAGCCCTCATAACTTAAGGTAACGCCCAAATTGCTCCCCGCAACCTAATAAGCGCTGATAGGCAATCAAGTCCTCTGGGGTTGTAATAATTAAAATATCCCTAATCCCTGCCAGCATCAGCACAGAAAGCGGATAGTAAATCATCGGTTTGTCATAAACAGGAAGTAACTGTTTTGAAATCCCTTTAGTAATTGGGTATAAACGAGTTCCAGAACCACCAGTAAGGAAAATTCCTTTCATAACATATCACTGAAAAGATATTAAGACAAAAATAAGCCATCATCATACCAATATATTTTCAAGATACCAATGTATCGTCTTTTCCATACCACTAATAAACGTTTCTAATGGTTTCCATCCTAAGTCATGGTTTATTTTAGTCGCATCAATTGCATAACGAACATCATGGCCTGGTCTATCCGTCACAAAACAGATTAAATCTTCATAAGAAGCAATATGTTCAGGTTTTACAGGCCTTAAATCTTCGAGCATGGAACAAATCAATTGTGCCACATCTCTATTCTTTTGTTCATTATAACCACCAATATTGTAGGTTTCACCCACTCGACCTTTACTTAAAACCAAGTACAAAGCACGAACATGGTCATCTACATACAACCAATCTCTTATTTGCGAGCCATCCCCATATAGAGGTAAATGGTTGCCCAGCAAGGAATTACGAATCATTACAGGAATCAGTTTTTCAACATGTTGGTAAGGACCATAATTATTCGAACAATTGGTGATTAAAATAGGGAGCCCATAAGTCCTATGCCAAGCACTTACTAAATGATCAGAGCTGGCTTTACTGGCCGAATAAGGCGAGCTAGGAGCATATGGAGTTGACTCAGTAAATAACGCCACACAGTTACCCAAATCCCCATATACTTCATCAGTAGAAATATGATGAAACCGAAATTGGTCTTTTTTTGCTGCAGATAATTCTTGCCAATAAGCTCTTGCAACCTCAAGCAATGTATACGTCCCAATAATGTTCGTCTCAATAAATGCAGCCGGTCCATTTATGGAGCGGTCAACATGCGATTCTGCCGCAAGCTGCATCACTGCATCGGGTTTATGTATACGGAATACATTGTCTACTTTTTCTCGATCACAAATATCAACGTGTTCAAAAAAATACCGCTAACTCTCGATACAAGAGGCCAATGCAGCAAGATCACTGGCATAGGTTAACTTATCAAGACAAATCACTGTATTCGTGGTTTCCTTGATCAGATAACGAACCAATGCCGAGCCTATAAAACCTGCTCCTCCTGTAACTAAAATTTTCACAATATACTTATCCTTATTTTGATAACGCCAATGCATTCTTCGGTAATGATATAACACATCATGCAGCAACATCCACTAGCCTTCTATTAGCACAATAACTAAACGTACTCACCGAACCTGCAACCGCAAAAAGGATAGGGATGAAGAAACTGAAGTTGATTCCCGTGAACTCAATAATCAGTACAATTGCAGTTATTGGCATTTTTTGTGCGGCAGCCAGAAACGCGGCGCTACCGATTACGGCAAAAGCAGATATCGACATCCCAGGCCAGATGTAACTCCAAAGAATACACAGAACAACGGCGAGCAAAGCACCATTCGCAAGCGAAGGAGTGAGCCATCCCCCTGTAGCACCCGCTTGAATACTCGTACACACAATGAGAACACGCAGGATCAATAAGACTGCCGCGACACCAAGCGCCAGCATATTTCCATCATACCCCAATTGCGTCACTGAACGACCATTCCCCAGAATTGCCGGAAAATAAATTGCCAATAAACCGATGAGGAAAAAATTGAAAAAACAAAAGAAGATAATTTTCCAATTACGAGGGGCACGACTTTGCGCTCTATTGGTAATTTCTTTAAACCAATAGGCCGCAAAACCAAAAATCGGTCCCGAAAGAATAGCCCAAGTTGCGACTGAATAATCCAAAATCAGCGCCGGAACATGGTATAACGATTGATTTCCTAATCCTATCCATGAAATCACCACCGCAATTGCGGCAGTCGTAATTGCAGGGATCAATGCAAACCATCGAAAAGTTCCGAGTAATACCTCTAATGAAAACATGGCACCACCAAATGGAACATTGTAAACTGCAGCAAGTCCCGCGCCCGCCGCACATGCGACCAGAACATGACTTTCTTTGGGATGCAGTTTCAATATATTGGTCAGCCAACACGCAAAAGTAGCCCCTAATTCTCGGGGGGCTACTTCTCGTCCTAAAGGAGATCCTAATGCCACAGTAATAATCTGCAACAGTACATGCACTATCGTAGTTTTTATTGGCATATAGGGCAGAGGTGATTTAATGGCACTGGCAATACCGACTAAAGGACTGCCATAGCGAAAAACAGCCCACCAACCAAATCCCGCAATCAAGCCGCAAAGCACCAGAGCAACAAGTTTTCGCGAGGTGTTTGAATCGCTAACCACATACAAAAAGCTCTCATTTCCAAGAATGGGAAATACGGTGTGTTCGTACGCTAAATGCTGGATGAAATGCAATAATATGGCTAAAAACATCCCCCCAAAACCAGACATGATCCAGATCATGATTGTGGCAAACAAAAGAATGGGCCATCGAGAACTTAAATGTTTGGTCATGAACTACTCCTATTAATTCACAACGGGATCTGCGTGTCCAATTTTCCAGCAACTTGAAGTTGATGAGCAACAATACGCGTCAGATAATCAAATTCAATATTGACTGTTTGCCCAGGATTTAAGGAGTTGAAGGTCGTATTAAGTAATGTATGAGGAACCAACATCAGTTGAATGCTCTGATGCTTCACTGAATTAATCGTTAAACTCACTCCCTCAACGGTAATGCTCCCTTTAGGGATTAAATACAACAGTGCATGTGTATCAAATCCACCCAACTCAATTTCAACAAATTCATGAATCTGTTTCACGGATTGAACCTGAGCCATCGCATCAACATGCCCACTCACATAATGGCCGCCAAAACGAGTAGATGCAAGCATAGCTCGCTCCAAATTTACTTCATCACCAGGTTGCAAATGACCCAATGTCGTTCTGTTGAGAGTTTCTGGAGATACATCAAAAATTAACTGCGACTCTTGCGAAGGCAATAGAGTGAGGCACACACCATTAATGGCAATGCTTTCACCGATGTGTAACTGGTCAAAAGTTGATGCGATCACCAGTCGCTTTGCCAAATCATGCGTGGAGTTACTCACCACTTTACCTTTCTGTTCGATTATGCCAGTAAACATTGCCTCTCCTGGATCTATAAACTACCGTACATCTTACCATATAAGCGTCATTTTCATGATATAAAGGACAATTTTTAGCAGTGAAAACTCAGATTACATAATGGAGAAAATGATAGATTAAGAAATTATTGTAGCCTGGGTGCAGCGAAGCGGAACCC
>JBOFJV010000365.1:0-8227 GCA_051657005.1 Legionella sp.
GATTTAACTCAGAACCCCGGGTTCCGCTTCGCTGCACCCAGGCTACAATACTACAATACACCAGTAAGTAGACCATTAATAAAACTATTCCTGGCTTAAGTGCGTTCTTCTCTCTTGCATGGTTTCAACGCTATTAATCACTGTCTGGCGGCAAATCTCTTGCATGACCGGGATGTCTTTAAGAGGCATGCCTTCATGGATGGAATAGGCAATAAGAAAACTGTCACGCCATATTTTTTCTGTCTTTTTTTCCTTTGCTTTCATCCATAATGCAAGCCATAAAAAGTGAAATTTCCAGCGTTCACGATGCTGTTCCATTTCCTCAGCAAAAACATCATCCATCGCCTCAATCATTCGACAAACTCGAATTCCATCAACAAAGCTGCTGTTGTGATTTACTATTTTATCGACTAAAGGATTTTCCAAATACCAGGACTCCGTGAATGATTTCGTTTTGAGCCACGATTTTGAACGCTTCAATGATTCTGCGATCACCTCTGGAGTAAACGGTGTGATCTGGATGCTTAATTGCTCCAAAAGATAATTCAAATCCAGTCGATTGGGTCGTAAGCGTATGCCTAACATCTCTTGTATTTCTAAAAAATGCACATGAGGAATTTCACCTTGCTCTACGCTGACCGCTAAAAAATGTTCAACCATCAAGGTAAAATAAGATAAATCCACTGCACGCAAGGTGATGTTTTCATCAAACGCTTGCTTGGAATAATCCTTCACATCTTTCGATGAAATAGCAGGTGTTATCCAGGCATCCTTAATGCCGAGTTCGTACTTTAGCAACAACCCGCACAGTCTATTTTTTCGATTTTTACGCACCTCAAGGAAAAGTCCTTGTGCACTTGTACCGTCCACTTCGGTTGCTCTAATTGTAACTTTAGCAACTTCTGGCTCAGGCGCAAATACAACGCCTTTCTTGCGTTGTATTTTTATCCATGATTGAAACAGTTCATGATAACTTTCCGGGTACCAATATTTAATTGTCTGTAAACGAGAAAGGGATTCTGAGGAAAGAGTAATTAACTCCATAATGTGCTTCATTGTCGCAATAGCCACTTCACGTACTTCAGCCTTTGGATGCAATAAAGTGAGTAAGGCAACATCCGCACCCTCCTCGATATTGAATAAATCAACAATTAGATCCGTAAAAAAATCCTCGGGCATCGCATAACTTTGCGCGAAAAAGTTTTCCGCAATATCAAAGACAGAAAGGTCCGACAACTCATGAATCAAATCACGAATTGCATCGACATGAGATAATTGCTCGCCATCAGACGTTAATTCCTCCTCTTCGCTCGCCAGATCGTAATATGCATTTTTTAATTCGTCGCTCAATTCAACATGAGCCTCATAAAAAGAATTTAATACCGGCAGCCAAAAGCTTAACGTGTGTCGTTGCGTATTGATCACTTCAGTTAAATGATCCATGAGTTGAGCAAGAGTTTTTGTACTGATTTTATTATTTGCCTCTGAGGCACCTTGTAATTGCGCAACACAAATATCCATGGCAAAAACACACGCCGAATAAACAGAAAGACCTTCATCCAATTTTTCATCAAGATTGTTGATAATATCAACGAGCTTAAAGCAAAGTTCGGGTTCGTGAAAAAATAAAGTATAGAGTTGCGGATCAGGCTCAGCGCTTTGCTCAATTAAAGTAGCCATTTCAGTAAGGAGGTGATAAAGATCGGATGAATTACTGGTCATGTTTTTTTCGGTACCTGTCTTGACCTGCCTGCTTCATCAATCGCAACAAAAACAAACACACCTTCAGTGACTTGATAGACTTCATTTTGGGTTGCAGGATGTGCCCATACCTCAACACGAATGGTCATCGACGTATTCCCTTGCTTTTCCAAGATGACGTAACAACTCACAAGATCACCTACATGGACTGGCTTTAAAAAACTCATCGAATGAATGGCCACCGTAGCGACACGTCCAAAAGCCAGTCTTTTTGCCAGAACGCCTGCAGCCAAATCCATTTTTGATACTATCCAGCCACCAAAGATATCGCCGTTTGCATTCGTATTTGTTGGCATTGCCAAGGTTTGGATAGTGAGTTCACCCTTTGGAGAATCTGTCATTATGTTTTCACCTTATCTTTTATCATGTAGCCTGGGTGCAGCAAAGCGGAACCCGGGTTTCGCTTTGCGGCACCCAGGCTACTCCTACCTTAGCTGATTAATTGCGTTTTAATTTAGCTAAAGCATCGGCCATCGCTGTATTAAAGACTGTTTTCTTAACAGGTTCTGCTTTTTTAGCTGGCTCAGGTTTTCTCTTATGGTCCATTGTTTTTGTCTGAGGCGCTTTTTTCATTTCCTCTAATTTCGCTGCCTTTTTGCTTGGTTGGCTTACAGGTTCGTCTTCCAACCTCATACTCAAGCCAATACGTTTTCTCTCTTTATCTACTTCGACCACTTTAACCGTAACAATATCACCTGCTTTCACGATATCCAGTGGATCAGAAATAAATTTATAAGTCATCGCCGAAATATGAACCAATCCATCCTGGTGCACTCCGATATCAACAAAAGCACCAAAGTTCGTCACGTTACTGACAACACCTTCAAGTATCATTCCTTCATGTAAATGAGCAATGTCTTCAACGCCTTCTTTAAACTGTGCCGTTTTAAACTCGGGACGAGGATCGCGTCCTGGTTTTTCCAGTTCGCGTAGCACGTCGCGAATGGTCGGCAACCCAAATTGATCATCAACAAAACGCTCCGCATTAACGCTGTGCAATACGTCGCGATTACCAATCAATTTTTTGATGTCTACTTGTTTCTCGGCAATAATTTTTTCCACTAAAGGATATGCCTCAGGATGCACACAAGATGCATCCAGTGGATTGTCACCGTGCATAATCCGTAAAAAACCTGCCGCTTGTTGAAATGCTTTTTCACCCATGCGATTAACATGTTTTAAATCCATGCGATTTTTGAAAGCACCGTGCTCATCACGATAAAGCACTATATTTTTAGCCAGAGCTTCGTTAAGACCAGAAATATTCGCTAACAAAGCTGCCGAGGCAGTATTGACGTCAACGCCAACCGCATTCACGCAATCTTCAACTACTCCATCAAGACAACGTGCAAGCCGTGTTTGATTGACATCGTGCTGGTATTGACCAACACCAATGGATTTGGCTTCTATTTTGACTAACTCCGCCAGCGGATCTTGCAAGCGTCTTGCAATAGACACTGCGCCGCGTAAAGTCACATCAAGATCAGGGAATTCTTGCGCAGCCAGTTCTGAAGCGGAATAAACGGATGCTCCTGCTTCACTGACGATGACTTTAGTTAATTTCAAGTCAGGGTACATTTTGATTAAATCAGCAACCAAACGCTCTGTTTCACGCGATCCGGTTCCATTGCCAATGCTCATAAGATTCGCCTGATGTTTCGCTGCCAATTTCGCTAAATCGGTAATCGCCTGATGCCATTCATTTTGTGGTGCAAATGGGAAAATAACCGTGTAATCCAACAACTTGCCTGTTGCATCCACAACAACGACTTTAACGCCGGTTCTAATTCCAGGATCAAGTCCAATAGTAATTTGAGGGCCCGCAGGTGCTGCAAGCAATAAATCGCGTAAATTCCTGGAAAATACTTTGATGGCTTCTTCATCGGCGCTTTCACGTAACCGGGTTAAAAGCTCTAATTCCAGTTTAGTAAACAATTTGACTTTACAGGTCATGCGCACGGTTTCTAGCAGCCAGCTGTCCGCTTTTCTTTGCTTATCTGCAATATGAAAATGGGCCGCCACCTTGTTTTCCCCGTAAGATAAATCATGTTCAGCTAAAGTGAGACTCACTTGCAAAACGCTTTCTCGACGCCCACGGAATAAAGCCAGCGCACGGTGTGATGGAATTTTTTTCATTGCTTCAGAATAATCAAAATAATCTGAAAATTTGCTTACGGCTTCTTTTTTCTTGGAACTGCCCAATGACTTGACGATGCCGTTTTGCCATAAATATTCGCGCAACTCATTAATCAAATCCGCATCTTCTGCAAAATGCTCCATTAAGATATGACGAGCACCTTCTAAAGCAGCTTTTGCATCCTCAACGCCCGCATCAACATTAATAAATTGAGCAGCATGCTCTTCCGGATCCAGATCGGGATTGTTCCATAGTGCCTGAGCTAATGGATCCAATCCTGCCTCAACAGCAATTTGCGCTTTAGTACGACGCTTTGGTCGATACGGCAAATATAAATCCTCAAGACGGGTTTTGGTATCTGCTGCCAAAATACTCTTTTCAAGCTCTGGAGTGAGCTTTTCTTGCTCGCGAATCGATTGCAAGACTACAGCACGACGTTCATCCAATTCACGTAAATAAAGTACGCGTTCATCAATAAATCGTAATTGAGCGTCATCTAATCCTTCTGTAGCTTCCTTGCGGTAACGAGCAATAAAAGGAACTGTTGCTCCTTCATTCAGCAAACGAACGGCCGCTTCTACCTGCGCAGGCTTCACTTTAAGTTCTTGCGCAACAAGTGCAGCTAATCCCAACTTCTCTTGAGTCATTCACATCCCCGTAAAACATAAATAATAACCATTGACTCATTCACCCTGAATCTGCTTTAGCGTTTGGGGTAATGAGTTAAAAAACCGCCACATTATTACTCAACAGTCACTGATTTGGCAAGATTTCGTGGTTGATCCACGTCAGAACCTTTAACCACCGCAACATGATAAGCCAACAACTGTAAAGGAATAGTATAAACTATCGGAGCAACCCAAGATCCACAATAAGGAACTTTAATTAAACGTGCTCCGTTTGCACGCCAGCTTTGCGTGTCATCAACAAAAACAAACAACTGGCCACCTCGTGCGCTGACTTCATGTAAATTAGACTTTAATTTATCCAAAAGCTCATCATTAGGCGCAACAGCAACAACAGGCATGTTTTCGTCCACTAACGCTAAAGGTCCGTGTTTTAATTCACCAGAAGGATACGCTTCAGCATGAATGTACGAAATTTCCTTAAGTTTCAGGGCGCCTTCGAGTGCGACTGGATATTGCACTCCTCGACCTAAAAATAAGGCGTGTGCTTTGCTGACAAATAAAGAAGCCAGGCCTTCAATTTCCTCATTCATATTCAATACGCGCTCACAACAGGAAGGCAATTCTTGTAATTGTTTTAATACTTCGGTGGCCCGAGCATCGTGACAAAGCGCCGCTGCCAGCATTAAAAATGCCGCTAATTGAGTGGTAAATGCTTTAGTAGAGGCCACGCCAATCTCAATCCCTGCTCGGGTCAGGAACACACAATCCGCCTCGCGAACTAAAGTACTTGTAGCCACATTACAAATAGCCAAACTGGCTAAATATTCCATGCTTTTTGCTTTTTGCAACGCAGCAAGAGTATCTGCCGTTTCACCTGATTGCGACACGGTAATAAATAAATTGTCTCGAGGTACCACAACATCCCGATATCGATACTCACTCGCAATTTCAACTTGAGTGGGTAACCCAGTCAAAGACTCTAACCAATATTTGGCAATCATGCCTGCATGATAGCTGGTGCCACAGGCAACAATATGAATTTGTTTTACCAAAGGAAACACATGAGAAGCCCGTTCTCCAAAACTGGATCTAAGCACTTCAAGACTGTTAACTCGCCCTTCGATGGTATCGGTCAATACTTTAGATTGTTCGAAAATTTCTTTCAGCATAAAATGGCGATATGGGCCTTTACTTACTGTTTCATCATCACTTGTTAATTGATGTTCAGGCCGTTGCATCAACTCGCCAGATGCATTATAAATGGTAATGCTTTGTGGCGTAATTAAAGCACTATCACCTTCTTCCAAATAAGCAACGGATTGGGCAAACGATTTTAATGCCAAACCATCAGAAGCAATAAAATTCTCACCAATCCCGATGCCAACAACCAATGGGCTGCCTTTACGTACGGCAACTAACTCCATCGGTTTGTGCTGATGAATCACCCCTAAAGCAAAAGCGCCGTGCATTTCTGACGCTGCCATTTGGACTGCTTTCAATAAATTTTCATGCTGATTATAGTAGTAATGGATTAAATGCGCCGCCACTTCCGTATCTGTTTCAGAGGTGAACTGATATCCATTCATGCTGAGCTCATGGCGCAATTGATCATGATTTTCAATAATCCCATTATGCACCAGAGCAATTTGGTCATGTGATAAATGAGGATGGGCGTTTTGCTCTGAAGGTTTACCGTGTGTTGCCCATCGTGTATGAGCAATTCCCGTATTCCCGACAACAGCCGTTTCTTGCATGGCATCCGCCAAGTTTTGTACTTTACCTTGAATTCGTACTCGTTTTAGATAGCCATCATTATCGATTACCGCAATCCCTGCAGAATCATAACCTCTGTATTCCAAACGTCGTAATCCTTCCAGTAAAATTTTACTGATATCTCTTTCAGACACAGCCCCAATTATCCCACACATAACCTGCTCCTCGTTTCAAAAACCGCAGATGAACGATATATCAACAAAAAAGACCGAAATTATGCCACAAACATTCATAAATCACTAACATGTGCAGTACAGTAAGTACATTAGAGATTAACTGCATGATTTATATATAAAAAATAACGTCCCGTCAGGGGTAAAACGCAGTAAAATTCGTTTTTTTGGGAATAAAATAAAACATCAAAGCCTGGGTTTTACGATTCACCCAGGCTAAAAATTACACTTTATTCAATCGGATTTTGACACGTCACCTCATACCAATGATATTTCATGGCCTTGCATATTTCGAAGGCAAGTAAACCATGAGCACGATTACTTGGATGAATTTCGTCCCAGAATAAATAACTGTCAGGATTATCACAGACATGATCGTTTTTATCGCCTGCTGAAAAACTCGCATCTCTATATTGAAGTACTTGTGCATAACGCAGTACGTAGTTATTTGCAAAAGGTGAGGAACCAAATGCATCATACATTGGCAGCTTTACATCAATGCATGCTTCTGTAGTATTCGTAAACCCATAAACATCTGGATTTTTGAGCGCACGCTCCATGTATTCGGCCATATCAACATAAAGGAAATTGGCGTCTGGATATATTTTTGCCCATTCTTGCATGAGATTTTGCAGCCGCTCATTATGCATATCCACCGCATTGTTGAGTACTTCTCTGTCCGTAGTGTTGACCATGCGCGGTGTATCACCAATATGGGGTAAGCACATAACCACAAACCTGCGTGCTCCTGCTTTCATTAAATTTATTACTGCAGAACCGGTGCCTGACAGGACATTATCAACATAAGTACTCATTACTTCTGTATTGTAATTATCTTCGAAGAACAAGACATTAACTTAATCATTACTGCCGGAGAATACAAAAAATACGGTTTCATCACTTAAAGCAGGATGTTCCAATAAATAAGCTTGCACTGTCAAACCCAAGCTTGGTGGCACCAATTTTCCTACGATAAGATTTTTAATGGTTCCAATTGGATGCCGAATTAAATTCCATACCGTCAACTGATAATCATAGGTTGCAGTCCAACTTCCACCAAAAGCACGATTTAAATAAACTTCTTCGTCTTCTGGAGAAAGAGAAACCATGTCCGCTAAATATTAATTTCAGACTTTACCATTAGAAAAATGCGCATTCCAATAAGGTTTGCCTGGCAACACGGGAACCAATTTCACTTTACTCACTAAATTGGCAATATAAGGTCCTAATTGGTTATCGAAAAACTCTGTCACAATCGCGATACCTGAATCCAGAACCATTTGTGGTACATAATATGCGTCAGCAAACTCAACCATCTTGTTTAAGACAAATACTTTAAAAGGGGCAACTAAAAAAGCCGGATCTTCTTCCTGGCGTAAACTTTTTAACAAATGCGTTGTATTTCCAGTGTCAGACAAACTATCACCGAAGACAACCATTGTTTTTATTGGAGTAGTGGTGGCAAAACTTAGGGATGGAATGAACAAACAGAGGGACAGAAACCAAGGTAATTTACGAATGAAGCGTGCCATATTATCTCCTTATAATGCCAGCAGAATGAAAAACACATATCCATGTGTATATAACAGTATGATCGCTGACTCATTTTTGTCAACGCATTTAAGTCACTAGCTGGTAGAGTTAACCAGTCACCTGGCCAACCACACATTTAGAACCCATCGTGCCCTACTAAGGCAATGGGCTCAAGACAATTTCATTACATACTCATACCTTATCAATCAGAACAATCGGTG
>JBOFJV010000366.1:0-2982 GCA_051657005.1 Legionella sp.
GAATCACAGAAGGGTTTCATCGTAAAATGAAACTAATTCAGCGAAGAGCTTATGGTTTTAGAAAATTTGAAAATTACAGAGTGCGTGTTAAGGTGCTCTGTTGGTGATTAGAGCTGCCCCCTTAAATGGGAAAGAGCCGCTATTTTCCGCCTCAAGCTCTTTTAAGCGCGACATCATCGAGGCATCCATTCCTCCAAATTTGGCTCGCCATTTATAAAATGTTGCTGCACTAATGACATGTTCGCGGCAAAGTTCTGAAACAGGGGTACCTCCTTCGTCCTGTTTTAAAATCGATAGGATTTGGCTGTCTGTAAATTTTGATCTTTTCATGAAGAATCTCCTTCGTTATAGGTTACGAGAAAATTCTACTTTTGACATCAGTTATTTTGCGGGGGGATTACCCGTAGACATTTGAGTTTCGTGTGTATCGCTTAGTGACGAGCAGCTGTACATGAAGTGCAGCATGGGCAAGGTTTGAATCAATAAGCATCAGATCTGCAGAGTGACATTCTCTGTCTATATTTTACGTTGCAGACCTGCTGCAGCAAGGATTTTTGTTGATATTTCTTCAATAGAGTATTTGGTAGAGTTAAGGTAGGGAATTTTTTCCTTTTGATACATCGCCTCAACTTCATTTACTTCAAGGCGGCATTGTTCTGTCGATGCGTATTTACTGTTGGGTAGTCGTTCTGCTCTTATTTGTTGTAGGCGATGGACATCAATCGTTAATCCAAAAAGTTTATTTTTGTACGGTCTCAAGGCCTCAGGCAATTTAAATCCAACGATTTCATCGTCAGTAAATGGATAATTTGCTGCTAAAATTCCATATTGGAGTGCCATATACAGACAGCTGGGCGTTTTTCCACAACGAGAAACACCTATAAGAATGATATCTGCCTTATCATATCCTCGAATTTTGATGCCGTCATCATGCGATAAAGCAAAATCAATGGCTTCAAGTCGATGTAAGTAGAGTTTATTATTGACAACTCCATGGGTTCTTCCAACAGTATAGGACGATTTCTCATTAAGTTCTTCTTCCATTGGACCAATAAATGTGCTGAATAAGTCAAATACGCATGCATTGGCGCTTTTAAAGTAATTTCTTATCGTTTGATCAATCATTGTCATAAAGACTAAAGGTTTAACTCCTTGTTCTTCATAGACTTGATTAATCTGTTGAATTACATGTTCTGCTTTTTCAAGAGAATCAACATATGGAATGGTTTGGCGTTCAAATTTTATATTTTCGAATTGAGTAATCAAACTATGACCTAAAGTTTCAGCTGTGATTCCAGTACCATCTGAGATCATAAAAACAAAGCGTTTCATGGAGGGCCTTAAATTAAATAAAATAATATTCCATTTTAAAATGAATTACTTAATATCACCAGCGAGTGTACTTATTTAAATCCATCTGCTATCTTAAATGTAAGGATGGTAGACGTCTAGTTATATATGGAACAAGATCGATTTGCAAGTAACTGTAAGCTCTATATTATAGGAATGATATGTTTGGTTCTTTGTCTCGGTTTTTTTTTCTTTAGTTTATATATCTTGTCCTATTTAATATGGAACTTAAATTATAACGTTCCAGCTTTTATCTGGACACTTTTGAGCTCCTTTGAAGAGGATTACAATTACACTGTTTCTGGAAGTAAAGTTATTGTTTGGTTAATATTTTTTGTTCAGTGTGTTATTACAGGAATAATTTCTTATTTTATCTCTAATCATATTGATAACCAGATTTATAAGTCAGAAATCAAGACTGAAGTGAGCGAGGAGGAACCTTCTCAAAATAGAGAAATTAGGCGACAAATGAAAGAATCCGCAGGATTCGGGCTTAAAATTTTCGCTTTAATGATTTTTTCATTGTTGTTCTTTTTTATTACAATATTTTGTTCAATCAACAGCATAGCACGCAGTAGGAGAGGTCATGGCTTATTTAATACGTTGGAAAATTAAAAGAATTGTTAAAAAAATAAAATCTATGCAAGCAAATGGGATCAATAACCAACCTACAGATGAAATTCTGAAAAAGGAAATTGCATACTATTTTGAGTTGGCAGATATTTACAAAAAATTAATCGGGAAGAAAAGATTTCCCTATGCGCAACAGATGAGTGCTGAATGTTACAGGGTTGCAGCAGGGCTTGATGATGCTGAAGCCAACTACCGTTTAGGACAAATGAGTATTGAAGAGGCAAAATTTAGAGAAAAATTAGAGCAGGAAGGTATTTTTAAAAGCGAGCTTAATCTGAAAAAATACAAGCAGCTTTATGAAGAGGGACATGCTTACTTATTGGCCGCGATTGCGTTGCAACATGTAGGTGCAACTCGATTAAGGGGACTTGCTTTTATTAATGGTTGGGGGTTAGAGCCAGATAAAAAAACTGGGTTTGAGTTGGTTGTTGCTAGTATTGAGCAAGAAGGGTCTTGGGATAGGGTGCCGCAAATTTTTGCTTCAATCGGGCTGAACAAACCTGAATTCTTTGCAGCAATCATGCAGCGTAAAAAGACATTGTGATTGCCTGTGCACAGTGGAGCTTGGGAAGTACTCTTTGGCTCCACTAAGTCAAAAAATGCAACTATGATGGAGGGAAACGCATGCAAGTTTTAGGATTATCGGCTAATTAAAATCCAGATATAAAGGCGCATGATCTGAAACTTCATCAGCCATGACGGTAAATTCATTTATGATTATATCGGGTGAAGTCAGTATGTAATCAGCAAATTTTTCTTCTTTTCGGTAATATCGAGTTCTGGTTGAGCTAACTTTATTAGTAACTACTCACCCATATACGCCACTGCGTGTCGTACAGGGGTGAACGAACTATATTTATAAAAAAATTGAAGTGCGCCACGAAAGTGCACGACCGCTAGTAGCTGAAAGTTCTACCGGGAAAGCGCGACCGAGCGCATTTCGTACTTAGCCTTGGGCTGTATGTGGTAACGCGTATGGTTAAGCGTAGGCAAAGGAAG
>JBOFJV010000367.1:0-11283 GCA_051657005.1 Legionella sp.
TCTTTTTAAGACGGCTATTTTCCGCCTCAAGCTCTTTTAAGCGCGACATCATCGAGGCATCCATTCCTCCAAATTTGGCTCGCCATTTATAAAATGTTGCTGCACTAATGACATGTTCGCGGCAAAGTTCTGAAACAGGTGGACCTCCTTCGGCCTGTTTTAAAATCGATAGGATTTGGCTGTCTGTAAATTTTGATCTTTTCATGAAGAATCTCCTTCGTTATAAGTTACGAGAAAATTCTACTTTTGACATCAGTTATTTTGCGGGGGGATTACCCATGCTTTCAAAGAAAATTCCAAAAATTGTGGAAAGAAGAACATAGGGGTTCATCAAATAAGTTTTTGAGTTGCTATGCGATTAAATAAAAAACGTCAATTCATTCTTCTTCTATTATTAAATGAAGCGAATTGACGTTTTTATAAAGAGTGATCTTTCCTGGAAAAAATGGACGCCTAACTAAGCAACTTGTTTAGCCTCATACCGTTCTGGAGTTAGGTATCCCAAACGAGAATGAAGTCGCTTCCGATTAGGCCTAGTGTGTGCGTAGACATTTGATTCATTTGAGGTAAAAAAGTAGGTTATATTACCTTTTCAGGTGGCTCTCTCAGCACGTCACTCTGACGACCATTTAACAGAGACATGCATGCTCAAAAGAAATTACTGTTGAAATATTGGATTTACAGTGTTAATATTGAACACTAGTATGGGTATAGTCTATTCTAAGGGATGTTTTAATGTCGTCAAATGAATCTGTAGCAATAATTTACCCTGTGAAAGTAAAAAAATTTTCATGGACCAAACAGGATACTGTTTGGATGTTAAGTCTTTACGGTACTGCAGTAGGTGCCGGGACTCTTTTCCTGCCAATTGATGCAGGGCTTAACGGCATTTGGCCTCTCATTATCATGGCTGTACTTGCTTTTCCCATGACTTATTATTCCCATCGTGCTTTATGTCGTTTTGTTTTATCCGGTGCATCGGTACACAATGATATTACTGACGTGGTTGAAGAACATTTTGGTAGTTTTTCCGGAAGAATATTAACGGGTTTATACTTTTTTGCAATTTATCCCATTTTATTAATGTACAGCGTTGCCATAACCAATACCACAGAAAGCTTTCTCGTAAACCAACTCGGTGTCTCTGCACCACCAAGAGCACTGTTAGCCATTCTCCTCATTCTTTCCCTTATGGCTATTGTTCGTTATGGCCAAGAGTTCATCGTCAAATCCATGTCGTTATTGGTTTATCCTTTTGCTACTATCCTGTTATTTTTATCCATCTATTTAATTCCTAATTGGAACAATGCCATTTTGCAACAAAGTAATTCATTGCATGCGAATGGAGGACATGGCTTATTAATGACCATGTGGCTGGTCATTCCGGTCATGGTCTTTTCTTTTAACCATTCGCCGATTATTTCTTCTTTTGCGGTAAATCAAAAAGAACGCTACGGTATGGACGCCGATAGAAACAGCACATCGATTATGCGATGCAGCCATCTGCTCATGGTCTTTTCAGTCATGTTTTTTGTATTTAGTTGTGTGTTTAGTTTATCCCCTCAAGATCTGATGCAAGCAAAAGAACAAAACATTTCCATTCTGTCGTATTTAGCCAATCACTTCAAAACCCCCTTAATTGCCTGTATCGCGCCGATCATTGCCTTTATTGCTATTTCAAAATCATTTCTTGGCCATTACCTGGGTGCTAAAGAAGGACTGAGCAGTATTATCGTCAGTACATTAAAACCAAGAGGCAAAACAATAAGTAAAAATAAATTACAGCGTGTGATTGAACTCTTTATGGTCTTGACCTGCTGGATTGTAGCGACTATCAATCCGAACATTTTAAAAATGATAGAAACATTAGGCGGGCCAGTGATTGCCACTTTGCTGTTTATCATGCCAATGTATGCCATCGCTAAAACTCCAGCACTAAAGAAATACCGCACTAATGTAATCAGTAATGTGTTTACCACCACGATGGGTATCATCGCGATTTCAGCAATTGTATACGGGTTACTGTAATCAAAACATGCAGCCTGGGTGAAGCACAGAGAAACCCGGGTTGACCCTATCCAGACTGCACTTTGTCCCTTGTTAATACACATTCTCTATTTTCATTCCAAGCAAAATATGAAACAATTCGGAAAAATCCTCATTTAATATGTTTCAATGCAAGTTGAATTTCATGTGTTACCTATAGACACCATTCAAGCGGGACAATACCAGCCAAGACAAGATTTTAATCCCGTAGCCTTACAAGAGCTCGCCCAATCCATTGCATCACAGGGATTAATTGAGCCATTGATTGTAAGATCAATCGCAAAACAACGTTATGAAATTATTGCGGGAGAACGAAGATGGCGGGCCGCAAAAATTGCAGGCTTACAAACAGTACCTTGTCTTATCGGAAACTATACAGACAAACAGGCCTGTGCGCTTACTTTAATTGAGAACATTCAACGAGAGGATTTAAATTTAATTGAAGAGGCAACCGCCTATAGACGCTTAATTGATGAGTTTAATTACCACCAGGATGAAATAGCTACTTTAGTAGGAAAATCACGCAGCCATATTGCGAATATTTTACGGTTGTTGAGTTTGAGTGAAAAAATAAAAAACTGGATTCGTGAAAAAACACTTTCTTTGGGACATGCACGCGTACTTGTTGGACTCTCACCTAGCCAACAAGAATATTTAGCGACGCAAACAATCAACGAGCAATGGTCAGTACGGCAATTAGAACTTGCAGTAAAAACACAGAAAAATAAAGAATCCACCACACCCAAGAATGCTAAAAATGATCGCGACATCCAACGACTACAAACACTATTGGCAGAGCAAGTTGGTGCTCCAGTAGAGATAACGAACGATAACGAAGACGGTGGCTGGTTGAAAGTAAAGTTTTTTGATAATGATACTCTTGCAGGACTTTTGGAGCGTTTAGGCTTACGATATGATTAAACTCATGCGCAATAGATTTTCTTTGCGGGACAAAATTTAAGCTAAAAACTAAAATTCGATTACACCTCTTACCCGAACGACAGATTCGATTTGGCCCCCAATTTGCCAAAAGTAATGTCCTCTTCGTTCATGGTAGTTTACAACATAAGGATTTAAATTGATGAAAAGAACATTAACTGGCGCATGTTTCTTTGCATTATCGGCCATCTCGCAAAGTACCAGTGTACCAACAGAAGTAGATCGATTAATTCAAAAGGTGAACCCCAACGTTAATTTAGGAATCGTTGTCTTTGATTTAACCTCAGGCAAAACCCTTTATAGTCGTAACGCCGAACGTTTATACATCCCTGCCAGCAACATGAAAATTTTTTCCGAAGCAGCAGCATTAATGGTATTAGGACCTGATTACCGCTTTAAAAATCAATTAAGTATGAGCGCAGGCCAAATACAGCAAGGCGTACTGCAAGGAAATGTTTATCTCCATTTGAGCGGTGATCCCTCTTTTAGCCGTGATGATTTAAAAACCTTACTTTCTTCATTAAAAGAATGGCATATTCATAGCATTCAAGGAAACATCTACATCGACAGCGATTTTTCAGGAGTAGACGCTTATCCGCCAGGTTGGTTATCGACTGATTTATCTTACAGTTATGGTGCACCGAATGCTCCTGTGGTGGTTGATGCAAATCGCTTAACGGTTACTGTAAATCCAGGTGCTATAGCAGGAGAACATGCGATCGTTGAGGTCGATGATGGTGGAGGCGCCATCACATTAAATAATCAAGCAACAACAAAAGCCAGCGCTCAAGGTTGTGGCGTAGGCTTTAGCATGGATAAAGAAAATCATCTCACTGCTCGTGGATGTGTTGGCATTGGTCAGGGTGCCGTGCAACAACGTATGGCCATAAAAAATCCGCTTATGTATGCCCAAGGAATGATTCAAAGTCAGTTATCCCAGCAGGAAAATATCCAACTCAATGGTCAAGTTCAATTAGGAAAAACACCTCCTGGTTCACTGTTAATCGCAACACAACACTCAAGGCCGTTATCCCATTTGATGGCAGATACGTTAAAACCTTCTGATAATTTATATGCCGACAGTCTGTATTTGCACGCGGCAACCCAGCTAAATGGCGCTCCAGTCAACTGGCAAGCAGCTGAACCCTTAATTAAAAACTTTTTACAATCACAAACAGGTATTGATTTTAAAAATGCAGTATTTACTGACGGTTCCGGCTTATCGCGGTACAGTTTGGTGACCCCACAGCAAACCATCTCCTTATTAAAATTTTTATACCAACGTTTTCCATTATCCTACGAATACATCGCTGCGTTACCCGTATCAGGGCGTGATGGCACCTTACAAAAAAGATTCCGTATCCCAACCCAACAAGGTTTTGTCCGTGCTAAAACGGGAACGATGACCGGGATTAACAGCCTTTCGGGTTATTTATATGCCACTAACGGACACACCCTGGCATTTGCCATGTACGTCAACAGACAACCAGGTAAAGCATCAGGTCCTGGACGGCCTGTCATCGATGCGTTATGCACTTATTTTTTGAAAAACCCTCCCGACAGCAGTCGTTTAAGTCAAATCTTTTCGCCCCATCAACGGATTAGTTTTCAATTAAATCCTACCCAAGCGGACAAACAAAAAACGCACCAAGCAAAATGGCGACGTTTGGAATCAGCAATTCGCACTGCATTAAAGGGGCAGTCGGTCAATATCGTGTACCGTGGTCATGAGCTGTTAATCACTGACAACCAAGCAGATCCTGGCGCCGTTTGGGAAACATTGCAATCTGTAGTTAAAAAATACCCCTTCGCAGTGATGTTATCTTCGCAAACGTTACCGATTAATCCTGCAGGAAAACCGATGCTGCTTTGGGTGCAAGCAACAGACTTACCCAATCAAGCACAAAGAACCTGGAGTATTCGCGAAGCCGCTTAACGGTCATGGCTTGATAAGCGAAGCACACCCATCACCTTGGAGATTCAAGTGAATTTATTAGTTAAAATTACGTTACTGATCTTTTGTTTGTTTCATTCAGCTTATGGAGCACTTCATTTTTTAACCATCAGCGACATCCACTATGGAAGTAATAATACATCGCAAGATGGAGAAGACACAGGAACCGAATTCTTAAAAACAACCATGGCTGAATTTAAAAAATTAAGTCAAAAAACGGATTTTATTCTTTGCTTGGGCGATTTACCAACGCACTCCTTATTTAATTCAATTAAAAAAGGTGAGTTTGAAAAAACGGTATTTGATGATCTGTATGTCAATGACACTGCATCAAAACCTATTTTTTATATCACTGGAAATAATGATTCCCTCCTTGGAAATTATCAACCTTTTGAAGCAAATGGCGTGTCACCCTTAAATTTTGCTACGGATTGGAGTGGTGCATGTGCTCATTGCAAGGGATTAATTATTGATGACAGCCATATGCACCATGATGGCTATTATTCAAGTTACGTCATCCGAGGTAACAAAAACATTATCTTAATTGCACTGAATGCTACGCAATGGACTAGAACTACGTTGCTCTCAAGATATCCTCATCAAGAGCACGATGCATTAATTCAACTGGCCTGGCTAAAAAATCAATTGAAAAAACATCATGCCAAACAACTCCTGATCGCAATGCATGAACCCCCCGGAACCTCATATCGTGGTGAACACATTTGGCACCAACGTTATTTACAAAAATTTATCAAAATTTTAAATCAATACAAACGCTCATATGGTGAAATCACCTTACTGACGTCGCATACGCATATGGATGAATTGAGGAAAATTCATTTCAACGATGGCAGCAACATATACATCTACTCAACACCAGGTATCAGCCGTATTCATCATAACAATCCAGGACTGAAACGATTTAGTCTTGATAAAAATCTGCGCATCAACAACTTTACAACCTACTATACCAGCCATTTGGACAGCTGGAAAAATCAGCAATATCAGGCAATTAATGCACCAGATGCTATTTTTCCTCAATGTCGACATACTTTATCCCAATGTTTAAATCAATTAAGCCCCAAACAAGTATGCAGTTATTTGGATTCTGGTTTATTTTATGGTGTAAAAAGCCATGTTGTGCCAAATAATGTATGCAACACAATATATAGAGTAATACCGGATTGACAAACTCTAAAATCAATTCTAATTTTGTATCAGTTACTATTAAATGATTAAAAATGAAAGAACTTTATAAAGCTACAGCACGGACACATGGTGGTCGCAATGGTCATGTAGAAACATCCGATGGCCTATTGAGACTGGATCTGGCAATGCCAAAAGAATTAGGTGGACAAGGTGGCGCAACAAATCCTGAAGAGTTGTTTGCTGCAGGCTATGCCGCTTGCTTTGAAAGTGCCATTCGTTATGTAGCACACCAAGAGAACATCCCATGAAACGATGCTTCCATGCTTTCTCAAGTTTCATTGTATCCAACCCCGGAAAAATGATTTAAATTATGGGTAGAAATGCATGCTCACATCGTAGAATTAAACCAAAAAGATGCAGAGGCATTAGTAGACAAAGCAGATAAAGTGTGTCCTTATTCAAATGCAATTCGCGGCAACGTGAATATGGAATTTAAGATAACCGCTGAATAATAATGCACTTAGAGTGTAGGGAGCGTCACCTTTTGCGGCCCTCCCACTGATTTTCTACAAAATACTGAATTGAGCATGCGTTTGAATATGAGCTTCAACTGTCTTTGCCAACTCCGCAATATAATCTTCCGAGCGCGTTGTTTTTTTGCGTGCAAAAAAATCATAAATTGGATTATTGTGTCTTTTGATGATGTCCATATGTTCAGCATCCGCAGTATACGTTTTTATAAACGCATCAATCTCCTTCAAATTGCCACTTTGACTCTTTAATCCAAAAATAAATTGTTTGAGAACCTCCCCTTTCTCGCGTCGCTCTTCGTTGGATGATTGCTCCATACTCGCAGCGTTTAAATGGATGGAATGTATTATTTTTGCGACATCGGGTGGTAAATGTGCATACGCTTTGGGTTTAAATTGAGGAGTGGCATCTTCGGCTTCTTTCCTGCATTTTTTAGGTGACTCAGGAGACATAAATTTAAAAATTACATCGTATGCTTTTTTAAATTTCATCGCCAACCAGGTATGCGTATTCATCGATGGATGAATGTCATCCCAAAACATGTAGCCATCAGCTGGCGAAATATGCTCTTTCTGATCAACATGATTTTTTTGATCCTGTTTAAACTCTTCAGAATCAATAAACGGAGATTTTAATTTATTTTTATCAAATCCATAGTCTTCGCAATCCGTGTACATTTCTTTAAAATTGGTACTGATATCATAAATAGAAAGATTGAGGGAAATATTTAAATCATTATATTTTTCATTAATCTGTTGCACCTTGAGCGCCAATTGCTCATTAAAATAGGCAGAGCATTTTGCTACATTTGCTTGTTCTGATTGGCTTTTTGCTTGAAAGCGAGGGGTTAGAGAGAGATCAGGCAAATTCAATAAAACAAAATTTCTATAGCCTTGTTGAATTAAAATCTCAAGATTAGCAATACGCGCATTCACCGCATTATCAGCCTCCTGCAACGTAGGCTCTGAATGCACCGTGAGTAAATCATTGGCACCAGACCATTCTACAATTAGTGTTTCAGCCTTTTCTTGTGCGTTAATTTTATATTTTTTATCGTCTTCAGTAAGTAATTTTTGTTTTTCTGCCAAGTTAGCTAATACGAGTCGGATTACCTCATCTTCCGGATTAAAGGTAAATTTGTCCTTATAATTATATGAGGTTAAACCCGCCTCACAATAAAAACGGGCAAAAAGTGTCCCTTTATATAAAATGTGTTTGTCATTATTTAAACTGAATGCTTTTTCATTTTTACTCATTAAATGCAAATCATTGGCTAAAATTGCATCTGCCAGATCCGCATTTCCGCGTGCATCATGTGTCAGTTTTAATTTTCTGCACGCGTAATCAATTTCAAATTGCTCAATAATTGCCGTAATAAAATAATCACCCCAAACATATCCATTCGTAAATCGACCTCGCGGTGCATCAAAACCTACTTCATAAAGATCACCCCATGGAATAAATCCGAATAATTTGCGTTTATCAAAAGTTCCTCTATCCGATAAACTGTCTCCCAGTACAACAACACGGCTAATATTAACCATCGATCCCGGCATATTAATCTCCTGATTCTAAAGATCGTTTACTCGTCATCCTCTCGCTTTCAGAAAAAAATTTAAGATAAAAGTAATGTGCATCCCAAAATTCTCTTATGTTTAAATCCCAAGTACGATTTAAAAACGAGAAGCTTAGCAAAAAATGAGTAAAAATTCTATTTTAAAGACAGTAATGAAACCAAATTCAATTTTTTTTGCGTGCCTATAGGCACTGAAACAAATACCAAGGAACCATCTCACAATAAACCATCATTTAATTCGAATCATCAGTTGGTTGCTTGGATAGTTCCTGATAATATAATCTTATTTATCGAAAATGTCTATGAAAAACAATCATTTTGATCTTATTGTACTCGGTGGAGGAAGTGGCGGCATTGCCAGCGCTACTCGAGCAGCAAAATACGGTGCCAAAGTAGCCGTAGTCGAACCCAGCTATCTCGGCGGTACTTGTGTTAATTTAGGTTGCGTTCCCAAGAAAATCATGTTTAACGCGTCGATGATTGCAGAAATGATGCGTCATGCTCCTGATTACAGTTTTTCTCCTGTTACAGCACAACTCGATTGGAAATCGCTCGTAAATAAACGTACAGCATACATCGAACGTCTCAGAGAAAATTACGCAAAGCGTTTTTCACAATATAACATGACTCTTTTGCAATGGCATGGTGTATTTCATGATAAACATTCGATTCTAGTCAATGATACCGTGTATCAAGCACGTCATATTATCATCGCCACAGGGGGTGAACCCTATCAACCGAGGATTCATGGCGTACAGCATGCTATTGATTCAGATGGCTTTGTCGCTTTAACCAAACAACCTGAAAAAGTGGCAATAATTGGCAGTGGCTATATTGGTGTAGAATTAGCAGGAGTGTTACATGGTTTAGGCAGTGAAACCCATCTGCTTATGCGAGGATCACGACCATTAAGTCGTTTTGATACCATTTTAGGTGATAGCTTGCTGGAAATCATGCAACAGCAAGGCATTCACATCCACCAAAATCACAAAGCACATGAAATCAATTTACACAGCGATGGCCGAAAATCCATAGTCTGTCAAAGTGGCTCTATTATTCAGGACATCGATGTCATTATTACTGCAGTAGGAAGAAAACCAATAACAGACTGCTTGCATTTGGATAAAGTCAATGTAGCCACTGATGAACACGGTTTAGTACGCGTTGATGCCTATCAAAATACCACCACTGAAGGGATATATGCTTTAGGTGATGTGACCAATGCACCAGCACTTACACCAGTTGCCATTGCTGCGGGCCGACGTTTGGCTGACCGTTTATTTGGTGAGCAACCCGAAGCACGCTTAAATTACGACAACATCCCTACCGTAATTTTTAGTCATCCACCAATAGGTACTGTAGGTTTTGGTGAGCAAGAAGCAATTGAACAGTATGGTAAAGAGCAAATTAAAATCTATCAAACGCGCTTTACCCCTATGTTCGATGCGTTTGCTGAGCAAAAAACACCTACCCTAATGAAATTAGTAACTTTAGGTAAGGAAGAAAAAATTATTGGTTTACATGTTATTGGGATCGGAGCAGATGAAATGCTCCAGGGCTTTGGCGTAGCAATAAAAATGGGCGCCTGCAAAAAAGACTTTGATAACACAGTAGCCATTCATCCAACCAGCTCAGAAGAATTGGTAACTATGGTGTAACATGAACCCAGTGAATCATTCAATTCGTAGTTTTCAAGATAAATCGCCTTGCTTAGGGCAACGAGTTTATATTGACCATCAAGCAGCTGTCATTGGTGATGTCTCTTTAGGGAATGACGTATCGGTTTGGCCCATGGCTGTAATTCGTGGTGATGTCAATTCCGTGCAAATAGGAAATGCCTGCAGTATTCAAGATGGCTCTATATTGCACGTTACTCATCAAGGCCCATATACACCAGAAGGGCAACCTCTAATTCTAGGCCGAGGAATTACCATAGGCCATAAAGTCGTATTACACGGGTGTATTATTGACGATTATTGCTTGATAGGAATGGGATCACTAATCCTCGATGCCGTTCACATCCAGCATCATGTCATGGTGGGTGCTGGAAGCCTGGTCCCTCCTGGAAAAATTTTGGAAAGTGGCTATTTATACCTCGGAAACCCTGCCAAATCAGTTAGAAAATTAACCGCACAAGAAATAGAGCGCCTGGAATATTCTGCCCAGCATTATGTTCGATTAAAAGATAAGTACTTAACACAAAGTTTTTGATCCAGTTTACATCAGACCGTTCTGACTGAGGAAGCGCTGTCTCGAAGTCTTGGCATATGGCCTTCGAGACTGGGATTTGCCCCTTAACTCAGCTACCATGGGTTGTGAATGAACCGTTTTTATAGTTGCTATAGTCCTTTCGTGCAATCATCCTTCTCTTGAAATTCGTAATAAAAAACTCCCTTTTTGGGTGGAGGCATT
Source organism: Legionella sp. (assembly GCA_051657005.1). Classification (GTDB taxonomy): domain Bacteria; phylum Pseudomonadota; class Gammaproteobacteria; order Legionellales; family Legionellaceae; genus Legionella. The sequence continues at coordinate 10,608 of JBOFJV010000367.1, forward strand.
ATCCCAAATGCACCAAGTAAGGCTCCTTGACTCACTTGATTTGGCTCTGGTGAATCGATCCCTAACGCTTTCTCATGCTTTCGTAGTTGTTGCTCCATTCGCTCTAAATGTTGTTGGAACCGTTTATTCATTTCATCCAAATTTTCCTTTTGCTCTTTAATTTTAGTTATTTCGGTCTCTAATACGTCAAGACGCTCTTCCATCTTTTGATACATATTACGCGCCTTCCTTCAACTATGATCTTGTTTTCAATTGTTCCTTTCACGAATGTTTGAAAACCCACAAAAGCATTACTTAAGATAATTTTCAGGGTAATTATGATCGCAGATAATGCAGTAAATTCATATCCATTTAGATGAACAAATTATAACCAATTAATAAACTCATCAACAAACAGATCTAAAGGCATTAAGAAACTTGCGGTTATGCAGACGCAAAGCGCACCGAGTCTAAATACTATTGTAAGGTATTATTTTTGCTTAAATAGGTAATGACGTAATTAAAAGCTAAAAAACAGCGGCCTAAAAGCCGCTTTTGAGAATAGAACCCTGGCGATGACCTACTTTCACATGAGGAAACCTCACACTATCATTGGCGCATGTTCGTTTCACTTCTGAGTTCGAGATGGAGTCAGGTGGTTCCAAACCGCTATAGTCGCCAGGAAAACTGTTTTTGC